>CAZDMM010000301.1:0-8364 GCA_964505845.1 uncultured Caldilineaceae bacterium | reverse complement strand
GCATGCACTGCGCCATGAGCGGCCTGGGCGATTACCTGGCCAAGGATGAAACCGAGGCTCTCACCGCTGCCCGCCATTATTTTGACTTCATGCCCCAAAACTGGCGCGAGAAAACGGCCCTGGTCGAGCCAAAGGAACCGGTCGCCGGCCGGGCTATCGAAGAGATTGTGCCGGTGGTGCAGAGCATCCCCTTTGATATGTATGAATTTATCAACCGCCTGATTGACGAGGGCAGTTGGTTTGAAATCAAAAAATTGTTTGCCCCGGAATTGATTACGGGGTTGGCCCGGCTGGGCGGGCGGCCGGTCGGCATCGTGGCCAATCAATCCAAAGCCAAAGGCGGGGTTATTTTTGTCGACTCCTCCGACAAGGCAGCCCGCTTTATCTGGATGTGCAACGCCTACAACATCCCGCTGCTCTTTTTGTGCGACGTGCCCGGCTTCATGATCGGTTCCCACGTGGAAAAGCAGGGTATTATCCGCCACGGAGCCAAGATGCTCTTTGCCGTGTCGGAGGCCAAAGTGCCGCGCATTTGTGTGATGGTGCGCAAGGCTTACGGCGGCGGCTACCTGGCTATGTCGGGCAACCCCATGCAGCCGGACTGCACCATCGCCCTGCCCACCGCGCGACCGGCGGTGATGGGGCCGGAAGCGGCCATTAACGCCATCCACTTTAACAAAATTATGGATCTGCCCGAAGAGGAACGGGAGGCCTATATCGCCGAGAAGCGGCGTGAGTATGAGGAAAATATTGACGCCTACTCCGTGGCCTCGGAATTCTTCATCGAAGACATCGTGCCCGGCTCCCAACTGCGCCGCGAACTCATCAACCGCTTTGAGGTCTACTCTCACAAAGAAGCCAAACGGATTGAGCGGCGCAACGGCGTAATGCCGGTGTAAATTTACGATTTCAGATTGACGATTTACGATTTGTAGAAGTAATCGTAAATCGTAAATCGTAAATGGATCATGAAGCAGTCTCTCGGTTTGGTAGCGTTGGTTGTGCGTGAGTACGATGAAGCCATTAATTTCTATGTCGGCACTCTCGGCTTTGCCTTGATTGAAGATAGCTATATTCCGGCACAGGACAAGCGCTGGGTGGTGGTAGCGCCGCCGGGTGCGACGGAGTCGCGCTTGCTCCTGGCTCGTGCTGTCGGCGAGGAGCAGTCCAGTCGCATCGGCAACCAAACCGGCGGGCGTGTTTTTCTTTTTCTCAGCACGGATGACTTCTGGCGTGATTATCAGGCTTATCGGGCCAAAGGGGTGGTGTTTGTGCGTGAGCCAAAAGAAGAGAGCTATGGCATCGTGGCCGTATTCCAGGATTTGTACGGCAACCTGTGGGATCTGGTACAACACACGGTAGTTACAGAAATTTGAGACCCGCATGCGCTTGCACCTGATTACAGCCGAAGACCCCTTGACGCTGCAAGCGCGAGCGCGGGAATTAATTCGTTTTCCGCAGCTTACCATGCCCTTACTGGCGGCGCTAACGCCGGCTCAGTGGCGGGTCAGCCACACCGACGAGATTACCCATGCCGTAGATACCGGTCAAACTTATGATCTGGTGGGCATTACGGCAGCCACGCCCGGCGCTCCCCACGCCTATGAGTTGGCCGAGGCGTTTCGGCGGAGAGGGGTGAAAGTGGTCATGGGTGGGCCGCATGCCACCCTCAGACCCTATGAGGTGATCGAACACGTGGACATGGTGGTGGTCGGCGAGGCGGAGCCGCTGTGGCCGCTGGTCTTGCGGGAGGTTGAGGATGAAGTGTGTTATCCCGTTGGGACTCACCTCCTCGATGCGGGCACTCAGGCTACGGTGGAAGTGCTGCCTGGCAATCGCAAGATTTATCGCTGTCCCACCCCGGCCAGGCTCGAGGGGCTGCCATCGGCGCGCCGAGACTTGATTCGACACGGTGGTTGGAATAAATGGTGGGCCACCAAAGGGGCGATCATCGCCACACGGGGCTGTCCTCACCAGTGCGATTACTGCACCATCCCCCGCCTGTACCCACAAGCCAACCACATGCGTTTTCGCCCGGTGGCCCAGGTGGTCGCCGAAGTAGAGAGCATTGCCGATAGGGGGGTTGTTTTTTGGGATGATAACATTGGGGCCAACCCGGCTTATGCCAAAGCTCTGTTCCGCGGGCTGACTCCCTGCCAAAAATGGTGGACCAGCCAGACCACCCTGACGTCCCTGCGCGATGAGGAGTTTTTGCGCCTGGCGGCCGAAAGCGGCTGTAAAGCTTTGTTCGTCGGGCTGGAGAGTATCAACCAGCCCAGTCTCAAGGGGGCTAACAAAGCCCATAACCAGGTGCAGTCTTACCAACGGCTCATCCAGCAGGCGCACACCTCTGGAATTGCTATTCAGGCCGGGGTTATGTTTGGGTTTGATGAGGATGACCGGGATGTTTTCGCCCGCACGGTTGATCTGCTGGGCGAAATTGGGCTGGATAACGCCACTATCAGCTTGATGGTTCCTTATCCCGGCACGCCGATTTATGCTAAATTGTGGGCAGCCGGACGGATTATTGACCACAATTGGCAGCATTACAACGGCAAAACTCACGTGGTCTATCATCCCCGGCAGATGACTCCTGAGGCGTTGCTGGCCGGGTATGAGTGGGCCAAAACCCAGTTTTATGCTCCGGGCCATATTTTTAAGAGGTTAAGCATCAGCCAGACAGGCTTGTGGTGGAATATCCCCCGCAACCTGGGCTATATGTTTGGCCTCACCGGCGAGGTGCGGGCGAGAGCAGCCATGCATACCGTTACTTCTGAAGGTCTGCGCCCGGCATCAATCATGAGCCAGGCGGATTGAGCGGCGCAACTATGTGTTATGTCCTTCTGCTGAGTACCACCTCAAATGAAGACCTGACGGCCCATAATAACGAGTTGGTGCGCTTTGCCAGGGAATTACCGCGCCTGGCAGAGGCGGCAAAGCTAAAGTATCCAAACAAGTGGTATATCGGTTCTAAATCAGGTTGCAGTTGCTCATTCCGCCATCTTTACAGCATTGAGCTTGGTTTTGGTGAGCCGGTTGAATGGTATGAAGAAGCCCCGGAAGAGCTTGAAGCAACAACGCAGCTAATTCAGATCATCCGTGACCTGGTCATAAATGGGCAGCAGGTAGATTGCATTGATTTGTGGGAAAACCAGGAAATGCAATTGATGGTGCAGGATGAGCTTGAGGTGGACCTCTCAAAAATCAAGGACAGCGAGTTTCGGTTCTTTGAGAATTATCACTTCATCTTTAGTGCTACAACCTTATAAATTTACGATTTACGATTTGCGATTTACGATTACTTCTACAAATCGTAAATCTGAAATCGTAAATCGTAAATAGAGAAGGTGGAATCTTTGATGTTTGACCGTATTCTCATCGCCAATCGCGGCGAAATTGCGTTACGAGTGATCCGAGCCTGCCGTGCTCTGGGTGTCAGCCCGGTGGCGGTCTATTCGGAGGCTGACGCGCAAGCGAGACACGTGCGTGAGGCCGATGAGGCGGTGCTGCTCGGCCCGCCGCCGGCTCCGGCCAGTTATCTCAATATCCCGGCCATCCTGGAAGCGGCCCACCAGACCGGGGCGCAGGCCATCCATCCCGGCTACGGCTTTCTATCGGAGAATGCCGGCTTTGCGGAGCAGTGCCGGGAGGCCGGGCTGGTCTTTATCGGCCCGCCCGCCGAGGCTATCCGTAAGATGGGCGACAAGGTGGCCGCTCGCAATCTGATGGCCGCTGCGGGCGTGCCCATCGTGCCCGGTACCTCCGGCTATCTCACCTCTGACCCGGCGGAACTGGCCGCCCTGGCCGAGCAGGTCGGCTATCCGCTCTTAATTAAGGCGGCGGCGGGCGGCGGCGGCATCGGTATGATCCAGGTGGCCGGACCGGAAAAATTGCAGGCCGCTTTGGAACAGGCCCAGCGCCGGGCGCAGCAGGCTTTTGGCAATCCGGCCCTCTATTTTGAACGGTACATCCAGCAGCCGCGCCACATTGAGGTGCAGCTTTTGGGCGACCAGCACGGCCAGCTTATCCATTTGTTTGAGCGGGAGTGCTCGGTGCAGCGGCGGCATCAAAAAGTGGTGGAAGAGACGCCCTCCCCGGCGGTTGACCCCGACACGCGCCGCCACATCACCGAAGCGGCCTTGGCGGCCGGCCGGGCCGTAGGCTATTACAGCGCCGGCACGGTGGAGTTTGTCATGGGGCAGGATCGCCGCTTCTACTTTTTGGAGATGAACACCCGCATCCAGGTGGAGCACCCCATCACCGAGCTGGTGACCGGGGTGGATTTGGTACAGGAGCAAATCAAAATTGCGGCGGGCGAGCCTCTATCCTGGCGGCAGGACGACTTGACTCAGCGCGGCCATGCCATCGAGTGCCGCATCTACGCCGAAGACCCGGTCAACTTTTATCCGTCGCCCGGCACAATTACCCATTACCAAGAACCCAGGGGCGACCATATCCGGGTTGACTCCTGGGTACAGTCCGGCGTTGTGGTCAGCCACTTTTATGACCCGCTGCTGGCCAAATTGGTGGTGTGGGGTCAAGACCGGGCCGAAGCCATTGCCCGGACGCAGGAGGCTCTCAATCAGTACAAGGTGGAAGGTATCAAAAACAACGTCGTCCTGCATCAAAAAATCATGGCTCATCCCGCTTTTGCCGGCGGCAACTATGATGTGAGTCTGCTATCAAAACCTTTGTAAGAAGGTAATTGGGGATTGGTAATTGGTAATTAATCTCCAATCTCCAATCCCAAAGGGATGCTTCGCAATCTCTAATTACCACTTACCAATTACCCCATGGAGGAGGAAAAGACACGATGCAAATTGTAGCCCCATTAACCGGAAATGTGTGGCGAATCCTGGTCAAAGAAGGGGATGTGGTCAACGCCGGGGATACCCTGGTCATCCTGGAATCTATGAAAATGGAGATCAACGTGGACACAGTTTTTGACGGTACCGTGACTAAGATTTTGAAGAACGAAGGCGACATGGTTCAGGGCGACGAGGCGTTGATTGTTTTGGAATAAAGAACTGCTCAGACCTGTCATTGCGAGGGCGTTTTGCGCCCGAAGCAATCTCCGCACACAGGGTAGGGGATTGCTTCGCCTGCGGCTCGCAATGACATAAGGCTGAGTAGTTCCCTCGATTAAAGCATGAACGTCACCCGACTCATCACGACGGTAGACACCCACACCGCCGGCCAACCGACCCGCATCATCACCGGCGGTTTGCCGCCGCTGCCCGGCGCGACGATGGCCGAGAAGCGGCAGTTTTTTAGCGACCACCTGGATGGGGTGCGCCGCTTTTTAACCCAGGAGCCGCGCGGCCACTCCACCATGCATGTGGCCGTGCTCACCACCCCCACCCGGCCCGAAGCCGATGTTGCGGCCCTGATCATGAACTCCTTTGGCTTCCTCAACATGTGCGGGCACGGCATGCTTGGCATCATCACGGCGCTGGTGGAGCTGGGTATGGTGGCGGCGACAGAGCCGGTCACGGAGTTAACCTTTGAAACCCTGGGCGGACTCATCCCCCTTCAGATTCAAGTTTCCGGCGGCGCGGTGCAGAGCATCACCTTCCGCAACCTGCCGGCCCTGGCCTACCGGCACGATGTTGTCATTAAAGTCCCCTCGCTGGGGCAGGTAAGGGTGGATGTGGATTACGGCGGCCTGTGGTACGCCGTGGTCGAGGCGGCGCAGCTGGGAAGGCAGGTTGACCCGGCCCAGATTGACGACTTGCTGCGGCTGGGGCTGCTCATCCGCGAGGCGCTCAATGAGCAGGTGGAGGTCATCCATCCCGCCACCGGCCAACGGGAGCGGGTGGAGCTGACCCTCTTTACCGGCCCACCGCGTCATCCCGAAGCCCACAGCCGGGGCCTGGTAACGATGGGCCGCCACATTTTTGACCGCTCCCCCGGCGGCACCGGCACTTCGGCCCGCATGGTCAACCTGTGGGGTAAAGGCCAACTGGTGTTGGGCCAGGAGTTTGTGCATGAAAGCATCATCGGCACAATTTTTCGAGGCCGCTTGGTGGAGGAAACAAGCATTGGCGGGCACAGCGCCGTTATCCCGGAAATTAGCGGGCGAGCCTTCATTACCGGCCTGCACCAATTTGTCCTCACCGCCGATGACCCGCTGGCCGAAGGATTTTTGGTCGGCGGGCCGTAAGGATGTGATGCGTGGTGCGTGAAGAAAAACGGGCCACGCAACACGCACCACGCCGGTCAAATCTGCTTGGATGATTTAAATCTTGGAACTACCTAAGGTGTAAAATGGTTCTTCTCCTCACCCGTTCCGATATTGAAACCGCTCTGCCCATGGCTGAGTGCATCGCCTCGCAGGAGGCTGCTTTCCGCGAGCACGGCCAGGGTACGGCCCATATCCCGCACCGGCTGAGTCTGCCGGTGGCCAGTCAGGACGGCTTTTACATCGCCATGCCCGCGCACCTGGAGCAGATGCCGCTAGGCGAGTCAACCCAAAGCGGAGCGATGGCGGTCAAAGTGTTGACCTTTTACCCCGACAACCCGGCCCGCCTGGGACGGCCCGGCATTACCGCCACCGTGCTGCTGCATAACCCCAATACCGGTGCGCTGCTGGCGATTATGGAAGGTTCGTCCATCACCGGGCTGCGCACGGCGGCGGGCAGCGGGGTGGCGACGAAATATTTGGCCCGCCCGGAGGCGGCGGTGGTAGGGATTTTGGGTTCCGGCGTGCAGGCTGAAAGCCACCTGGCGGCGATGTGTGCGGTGCGCCCCATTCAGGCAGCCTGGGTTTATAGCCGCGACCGGGATCGGCGCAGCGAATTTGCCGAGCGCATGGCCGAGCGATTCGGTATCGAGGTGAGGCCGGTTTCAACGGCCAGGGCTGCTGTAGAGGGGGCCGATATTGTCATCACCGCCACCACTGCCCGCGAGCCGGTGGTGGAGGGCGACTGGTTTGCGCCGGGGACGCATATCAACTGTGTTGGTTCCGGCCTGCCCGACCGGCGCGAACTGGACGATCAGACGATCCTCCGCTGCGCCAAAATCATCGTGGATACCCACGCCTCGGCCGGCGCCGAGGCCGGTGATTTGCTCATCCCCATATCGCGGGGAGTCATCAGCCAGACGGCCATTCAGGGTGATTTGGGCGACCTGCTGGCCGGGCGGTGCGCCGGCCGCACCGACGACGCCGAAATCACCCTATTCAAATCGGTGGGGGTAGCTTTGCAGGATGTGGGCGCGGCGGCCTGGGCTTATCGCCAGGCCAAAGCTTTGGGGCTGGGCCAGGTGGTTGACCTTTGAACACGATGATTTGGAGCGGTCTGCTGCGGAGGGAGATTGTCTCCATCTGCCTGTTTCTGTTTACGGTGGACACCGTCATCGGCACCATCTCGCCCACCCTGTCGCTCTTTGCCCACAGCCTGGGCGCCTCGCTGCTGTTGATTGGGGTGTTAGCTACCACCACCGGGCTGGCCCGCTTTGGTACGGGCGTGGTCATTGGGGGTATTTCGGATAGGCATGGCCGCCGCAAAATTTTGCTGGGCAGCATCATGCTGATGGGGCTGGCGGCGCTGCTGTATGCCATCACCACCCTGCCTTATGCCCTGCTGCTGATCAACGCCTTGTTTGGCCTGAGTTTTGTGGCCGCCTTGACGGTCGGCATTGCCTACGCCGCCGATATTTCTGCTCCACAGGAGCGCAGCATGGTTTTTGGCCTGACTACCACCTCGATGGGGCTGGGGTTTGCCCTGGGGTCGCTGATGGGCGGTACGCTGGCCGGGCGATGGGGCTATCCGGCCGCTTATTTTTTTGCCGCCGGGGTCGCCGCCCTGGGCTGTGCGGTGATGTGGCTGGGCGTGCCGGCGGACCGGGAGCGGGGTGAGTCGGCCAGGGCCAAAAAAACCTCGTGGCCCCAACAGATGGGCCTCTTGATGAGCAACTCCTTCATTTTGGCTGCCTGTTTTGGCACGCTGCTGCTCAATTTGATTTTTGGCGGCCTGGTGATCACCTTTTTTCCCATTTATGCCAACGGGCTGGGCATCGGCCAGGCCGCCATTGGCTCGATGTTTGCCACCCGCGCCCTGGCTTCGACCCTGGCCCGGCTGCCGGCCGGCGTGCTGGGGACAATTTTCCCCATGCATTGGGTGATGGTGACGGCCCTGACGCTGGCTACCGGGGTGGCCTTTGTGCTGCCGCAATTGGCCGACCCTACGCTGTTGACCATCTTTTTGACTGTAGAAGGGGTCGCCTTTGGTTTGTTTTTGACCTCCGCCCAAACCACCATCGCCGGCCACGCCGATGAGTCCAGCCGGGGCGCGGCCCTGGGTCTGTACATGGCCGCCGCCAGCGTGGGCGACAGCGTCGCCCCTATTTTATTGGGCTGGGTAG
>CAZDMM010000300.1:0-8371 GCA_964505845.1 uncultured Caldilineaceae bacterium | reverse complement strand
CGGTGCAGGCAGCCTACGGCGGCCAGCGCAAAGTGGCCTGGATGGAAATTTACGCGGGTGAAAAAGCAGCCCAGCTTTATAGCGGCAACTTCATGCCTGAAGAAACCTTTAAGGCCATGCAAGAATTTATAGTGGGCATCAAAGGGCCGTTGACTACCCCGGTGGGCGGCGGTTTCCGCAGTTTGAATGTAACGCTGCGCCAGGTGCTTGACCTGTACGCCTGTGTGCGCCCGGTGCGCTGGTATGAGGGTGTGCCCAGCCCGGTAAAAGAACCCCAAAATGTTAATATGGTGATCTTTCGGGAGAATACCGAGGATGTTTATGCTGGGATTGAGTATGAGAGCGGCACACCGGAGAATGAAAAGATAGCTAAATTTTTACGCGAAGAAATGGGGGCAAACTTTTTTAAAGGGGCCGGCATTGGCATCAAGCCAATCAGCGCCTTTGGCAGCAAGCGGCTGGTTCGCAAGGCCATTCAGCATGCTCTGAGCGAAGGGTTGAGCAGCGTCACCCTGGTGCATAAAGGGAACATCCAAAAATTCACCGAGGGAGCTTTCCGCAAATGGGGTTATGAATTGGCCAAAGAGGAATTTGGCGATGTGACCATCACCGAAGATGAGCTTTACAGCCAGTACGGCGGCAAGCAGCCGGCCGGTAAAATTGTCATCAAAGACCGTATTGCCGATATTATGTTCCAATTGGCCCTGCTGCGCCCGCAAGAATTTGGCGTTTTGGCAACGCCCAACCTTAACGGCGATTACCTGAGCGACGCCCTGGCCGCGCAGGTGGGCGGCCTGGGGATTGCCCCCGGCGCTAACATCTCCGACCACATTGCTTTGTTTGAGGCGACGCACGGCACCGCCCCCAAATACGCCAACCTGGATAAGGTAAATCCGGGCAGTTTGCTCTTCTCCGGCTGTATGATGTTTGATTACATCGGCTGGCGAGAAGCGTCCAGGCTCATCCATAAAGCCTTTGAGAAAACGGTCTTACAGAAGATAGTTACCTATGATTTTGCCCGCCTGATGGAGGGGGCTACCGAGGTTAAGACCAGCGAATTTGCCAGCGCGATTATCCAGAACTTGTAAAAGTTCAAGGGGACGGGCTAAAATCCGTCCCCTTTTATTTTTAAGGTGGTAACGTGGAACAAAAGAGGCTTAAATTCCGTTTTATCATTAAATGGTTTGCCGATGACTTTTTGCCCAAAAGTGTAACCATTTCTTAATCGCCATTTAACAGAACTTGCTTTATACTATTAACATAGTTATACCCCGGTAAAGACGGTTGAGCGACGGTTAAACATTGGGTTTGGGTTGCCGCTCCATCCAGAAAACTTAGTGGGCTTGTGCTATAGTGGGCATCATAGGAGATGAACAATGAATACAACTGAGGGGGTTATGAGCAGTTTTCATGATCACATTATGGCCAACACCTGGCGGTTGATCTTTGAAGGCCAACCGCCGCCGGCTGCCAAAACCAGGCCGGCCGGAGCAGCCCCGGATTTTACCGTATTAGAGCAGTTGTTACCTGAATACCGGCTGATCGGCCTTTCTTTGGCCGGTCAGGCCAAACAACATCGTATTAATTAAACCTAAACTTGTAAAAATAAGCAGCCAGGCTATTGAGCCTGGCTGTTTGTTTTTTGTGGTTTCTTTTGCCGGGAGGGTGCGGGTGATAACGCGGTTTCGTCGGGCGGGCGGCCATTTCGCATGGCTTCGGGGGGAGCTGCCGGCAGGGTTTTGCGACTGCCTCGTTTGGGTGGTTTAATGATGCGGGTAATCCGGTCATCCTCTTCTTGTTGAGCTGCAAAGTACTTGGTCACAAAATCGGTTTGGCGCTGGCGTAGAGCCAGCGGGGCGATCATGCGGAGATCGGCCAGGGTTACTTCCAGGCGGTTGTCGGCTGCCGCCAGCCCTCGGGCCGCTTCAAATAAGGTCATCTCGGCCCGGTGGCTGTCAATCTTAAGTTGCCGGATCCAGCGCAAGCCTTCCTCTTCGACTCCAGGGGCAAAGGTCACTTTGCCCAATCGTTTACGGGCCTCGGCCACCTCCAGGGCGGCCGCTTCTGTTTCGGCGGCCCACTCCATTACAAGCTTATAGGGTTTATCTTTATAAGCTTTGGCGCGATGATAAATTTCCAATCTCTCCTCGGGATTGTCTACCCCCCGCACCAGCACCCGCAGCCCAAAGCGGTCTTGAATTTGGGGGCGGAGGTTGCCCTCTTCCGGGTTCATGGAGCCAACCAGGGTTAAACGAGAGCGATAGGTAGAGGCCAGCGGCCCTCGCCGGACGGTGTATTGGCCCTGGGCAGCGGCATCGAGAATGGCGTCAATGATCAAGTCATCCAGTAAGTTAACTTCATCAATATAAAGCAAGTTCTGGTCGGCCTGAGACAAGATGCCCCGCTCCAGCAAAACCCGATTCTGCTCCAGGGCCACGCGCTCGTTGATGCCGCCCACCACGTCTTCCAGGCGGGCGTTGAGCGGCAGTTCCACCAGGCGCATCAATTCGGGCCGGGTGATCGAGTCGCCCATGCCCAACTTTTGGGCGCAATCTTTGCAAATACCCGGCAGGCCATATTTGTAAAGGTCTTCCGGCTCACAGCCGTACTCGCAGGTGCTGCGTTCCACCACCGGCATCAAGTCAACCAGGCCGCGCACCGCCGTAGTTTTAGCGGTGCCGCGCGCGCCAATGAGCAAAACGCCGCCTACCGCCCGGTTAATCAAAGCTAATATCAGGGCCAACTTCATTTCAGTTTGGCCTACGATAGCCAGGAAAGGATAGCGCAGTTCGCTGGCCAGGCCGCGATCATGGCCTTTTTGGGCCGCATTAATAACCGCAGCGACCGGGCCGCTGGAGTAAAGAATATCGAGGAGTTGAGACCTGCGTTTTGTCATAGGTAGGTAGTAGGTAGTAGGTAGTAGGTAGTAGGTAGGCTCAGTAGATCACAATTTCCAGCAGAATGGGCTCCCACGCCCATTCTGCGACGGCTCCCACGCCGTCGCTGCTATAGATTTGTGATCTATTGAGTCTGGGAAAATTCCCTACTCCCTACTCCTTACTCCCTACTTCATGGTTTGGGTGGAATTTTTAACACCTGACCGGGCTGTAACCGGCTGGGATCACTTAAAATGTCCTGGTTAGCTTCAAAGATAGTGCGCCACAATTGGGCCTGGCCATAAACCTGCCGGGCAATAACCGACAGCGTATCGCCGGGCTGAACGGTATAGGTACGCCAGGGGCTGGGGGCAGGAGAAGTGGGCGGCGTAGCATCGGTTAAGAAGCGTTGGTTGGCCTGCACCAGCCGGTCTAAAGTGGCTTGAGCGGCGGCCGGGTCGCCGCTGATGCGCTGAACAAATTTGGCCCCGTTTTGACGCAGCCGGTTTAACTGCTCATCGCTGATTTGGGCCTGACTGCCCACCGCCGTGACATAATTCCACCGGCCTGCGGCTTCGTTGATGGCAAAGGTGACATCCGGCTTAAATTTCCAAAGATAGGCCATGGCCGCATTGAGGTACTTATCTGTATCTGGCAGCAAGACGACATGCTCCCCCGGCTTAACCTGGGTGGGGATGGTGGGTTCAGGCGAGGGCTGCGAGCTATCCAGTGTTCGCAAGGTGGCTCGCAGTTGAGCCGGGTCAAAGGTGGGGCCGGGACAGGTGGTGGCGTTGCCGGCCAGTTCTCGATGGCCGCGCACATTCTCAACCGGGATTCGATACTTTTGGCGCAGTTGTTGAATCAGCGCCACCAATGATTCCATCTGGGCCGGGCTGGGCCGGGTAAAGTTATTGGGAATCACCTGGGTTTTGCCATTACCATCGCGGTAGGTGCGGTTTTCCATAAACCAGCCGGCCATGCAGATGGCCAGGTAATGGTTGTTCCAATACTGGCCCTCTTCCAAGCCCTCGGAGTTATCGGGGTCAGAAAAACCGGCATGGTAAGCGGCTATCTTTTCATCCAGGGCGTATTGAATTTCACCGGCGGCGGTGATGACGTAATTATAGCCGCCATGCGTCCAGCCTCGCTGATTGACATGGTAATCAAAGAAGGTACGGGCCTCGCCAATCGGCGCGCCCGTTGCGCGGTCGGCCGTGGCGGAATGATGCACAGCAATCCCCAAAATTGGGCCGCTGCGCTGCCAATCTTTATAGTTTTGATAATTTGGCATCTCTGCCCGCACGTCTTTGATATTTAAGGCCATAGAGTTCCCCTACGGATGAGATTTAACACTCTCTATTTTACATAGGAATGGAACATAAGACAAGCATTTTAAATCAAAAAAGGGTTGCTCACTGCAACCCCTTCCGACCGTAATTCACCTGAAACCAAAACTACTCTTCTTTGCTTTTGCTGATCATACCCAGCGCGACAAAAACGCCCAACAAAGCGGCGCCACTCAAGGCGATGTTCACAATAAGCAAAGTGATGATGAGACCTTCATTCATAATAAACTTCCCTCCTGGTGAGATTTAGCAATCCGAGATCAACTCACATCCCCTGTTACCCTCAGGATGCTGCTTAACTTAACGCATGAGGACGGTTTAACCGATAATCATTTTCCCTATTATACGCATCCGCCGACAGGTGTCAACGCAGCGGCTCCGGGTTAATAGTATAGATGTCCCGATTACCCTTTAAATTGACTTAATTTCTGTCTTTCATTATCATGCTTTGCTAATTGTCCCCAAACCATTTCAAGGAGGAAATGAACTATGCCAAAACTCAAGGCATATCATCGCCCATCCCGTTTGGATGAGGCGCTCAAATTGCTGTCACGCCCCAATGTGGCTACCGCAGTGATTGCCGGCGGAACCTACCTCACCGCCCACCTGGGCGATTCCGTTGATGAAGCAGTTGACTTGCAAGCTCTGGGACTGACCCAAATCCACCTCAGCGGCGATCGTCTTAGCCTCGACGCGATGGTGAGACTCCAAACCCTGATTGAAGATAGTCGAATACCAAGTTGGTTACACGAAGCCGCTTACCGAGAAGGCCCCAATACCTTTCGACATGCAGCTACCATTGGCGGCGTGGTCGTTGGAGCCGGCGCCGAGAGCGAACTGCTGGCGGCCCTGCTGGTGAGCGAAGCCCAGGTGCAGGTGCAGTCCGTGCGAGGTTCTCAGCAAATTCCTTTGGCCGATTTTCTAAGCAACGTTCCGGCTGCCCTGAATGGCGGCCTGGTCACGGCGGTTTCGGCAGCCACCGGCGGCGAGTCGGCCAGCGCCCGCGTCGCCCGCACCCCGGCCGACTCGCCCATTGTGGCCGCCGTCGCCCGCCGGGATGCCCATGGCAAAATCCATTTAGCCCTGTGCGGAGTCGCCGCCACCCCGATTCTGATTGAGCCGGATCAGGTAGCCGGCCTCACCCCCCCCGCCGACTTTCGCGGCTCCAGCGAGTATCGCCGCCACATGGCCATAACATTGGCGGGGCGAGTTATGGCCGAGTTAAATTCGTAAAGGGAGTGTGGTAATTGGTAATTGGTAATTAGTTATTACGCTTTGCGTGCCTTTGGCAAATTACCAATTACCAATCTCCAATTACCAATTACCAATCTCTATTTTTAGGAGAAATTTTCATGGAAATCAATGTCACGATCAACGGAGTCAAAAAAACCTGGCGCTGCCAGCCCGGCGATACCTTGCTGCGGGTGCTACGGCGCGAAGGTTATTACAGTGTGCGTTTTGGCAGCGATACCGGCGAAACCGGCGCCTCTGCGGTTCTTTTAGATGGACAACTCATCAGCAGCGAGGTGATGCTGGCCGCCCAGGCCGACGGCCACAGCATCGAGACGGTGGAGGGTATGGCCCAGGGCTTGAACTTGCACCCGATTCAACAAGCCTTTATCCGCACCGGGGCCATTCAGTCCGGCTATGCTACCCCGGCCATGGTGCTGGCGGCCAAAGCTCTGCTGGAGAAAAACCCTAACCCCACCGAGGCCGAGGTGCGAGACGCCATCTCCGGCGTGCTCGACCGAGAAACGGGGTATGTCAAGCCGGTTCAGGCGATTTTGGAAGCGGCGGCGGTGATGCGCGGCGAGGAGCCGACGACGGTAGAGCCAAATGTGGTCACGCCCATTATCCTGCCGGGACATGACTGTGGCGACCTCTTCCGCGGGGGAGCGGGGGAGCGAGGGAGCGAGGGGGAAGATTTAGGCCCGGAAACAGCCGGGGGAAGTGGCCCCCAGGCCGGAGGAGTCGGCACACAACGCATCGTGCTGCCCAAATTTGTGGTGGCCCCGGAAGCGCCGGAACTGAAGGTGGTGGGCAAATCTGAAACTAAGGTGGATGCGGTCAAACTGGCCAAGGGCAACCCGGCCTTTGTGGATGACTTTGAGATGCGGGGCATGCTCTACGCCAAGTTGTTGACCAGCCCCCACGCCCACGCCCGCATTGTGGATATTGACGACAGCGAAGCCCGCGCCATCCCCGGCGTGCATGCCGTGCTGCACTACAAAAATGTGGCCCGTGTGCGCTACGCCTCCGGCGGGCAGTCCTACCCCAACCCCAAACCGTATGACCAGGTTAGCTTTGATAACAAGGTGCGCTATGTAGGCGACCGGGTGGCCGCCGTCGCCGCCGAGTCGCCGGAGCTGGCCGAAGAAGCGATCAAGCGCATCAAAGTGACATACGAGATTTTGCCGGCGGTCTTTGATGAGAACGAGGCCATCAAAGAGGGCGCGCCGGTAATCCACGATGAGCCGGATATGGAAGGGGCGTATGACCCGGCCCACAACATCAGCCATCACATTCACGCTCAAGTGGGCGATGTGGCGCAGGGCTTTGCCGAGTCGGACGTCATCTTTGAGCAGCAGTATTATGTGCATCAGGTGCAGCAGTGCCCCATCGAGCCGCACATTGCCATTTGCTATTGGGATTCCGACGAGCGGCTGGTCATCCGCACCTCCACCCAGGTACCGTTCCACGTGCGCCGCATGGTCGCGCCGCTGCTGGGGCTGCCGGTCAAGCGCATCCGGGTCATCAAACCGCGCATCGGCGGCGGTTTTGGGGTGAAGCAGGAGATGTTGATTGAGGACATCGTGGGCCATTTGACCATTGCCACCGGCAAACCGGTGCGGTTGGAACTGACGCGGGCCGAGGAGTTCATGTCCAGCCGGACGCGCCACCCGCAGACCATCACTTTTAAGAGCGGCCTCAAAAAAGACGGCACGCTGCTGGCCCAGGAGATGACGGTGCTGGGCAACACCGGCCCATACGGCACGCACGGCCTGACGGTGCAGACCGTCACCGGGCTGCGCGGCCTGAGCACCTATCGCTGCCCGCATAAGAAATTTGAATGTAAAGTTGTTTATACTAATATTCCGGTTCCCGGAGCCTATCGCGGCTACGGCGCGCCCCAGGCTCTCTTTGCCCTGGAAGTCCACATGGAAGAGATTGCGGTAGCCCTGGGCATGGATGTGGTGGAGTTCAAACGTAAAAATTGGGTGCAGGTGGGCGACACGATGGACATCGCCCCCCTGCTGGGCGAGGGTGAAGCCCAGGTGGGCGATGCGCCGGTCATCAAGACCAGCGGGCTGAATGAGTGCATTGCCCAGGGCATGCAGGCCATCAATTGGGGCCGGCGCTACGAGCCGGGCTGGAATATGGTTCCGGGCAAACCCCACCTGCGGCGCGGATTGGGCATGGCGGTGCTCATGCACGGCACGGCCATCCCCGGTTTGGATATGGGCGGGGCCAGCATCAAAATCAATGACGACGGCTCTTTCAACCTTAACGTGGGGGCCACCGACCTGGGCACCGGCTCCGATACGGTGCTGGCCCAGATTGCGGCCGAGGTGCTGGGCGTGCGCACCGAGGATATCATCGTTTACTCCAGCGACACCGATATGACCCCCTTTGACACCGGGGCGTATGCCTCCAGCACCACCTATATCTCCGGCACGGCCACCATGAAAGCGGCGGAGCAGGTGCGGGAGCAAATCAAGGAGCGAGTGGGGCTGATGCTGGGGCTGGAGGATTGGAGTGGGGTGACGCTACGCGACCGCAGGGCGTATGCGCCGGATGGCCGCTCGGTCAGCCTGGAGCAGGTTGCGCTGCACTCGCTGCACCAGGATAAGCAGCGCCAGATTATGGCGACCGCCTCTTACGTGTCGCCGGACTCGCCGCCGCCCTTTGGCGGGCAGTTTGCCGAGGTGGAGGTGGACATCGAGACCGGCCAGGTGACGGTGAAAAAGCTGGTGATGGCGGTGGACTGCGGTATGGCCATTAATCCCATCACCGCCAGCGGCCAGGTGGAGGGCGGCATGACCCAGGCCCTGGGCTACGGCCACTGCGAAGAGATGGTTTACGATGCCAATGGCCGCATGGTCAACCCGGCTTTTGGGCCGTACAAAATCTACCGGGCCGACGAGATGC
>CAZDMM010000299.1:8123-8390 GCA_964505845.1 uncultured Caldilineaceae bacterium | reverse complement strand
ACAGCCGGTTTTGCTCAGGATCGAGCCTCCGGGAAGCTTATCAGGCACGTTCTAAGGAGGCGTACCAGTACAGAGCCAGCAGTCCCAGCATTACCACCACTGCGGCCACCACCGCCAGCGCCGGTAAACCCGGAATGGGGTTCTGAAAGGGGTTGGCCGCAGCCGCCTGGCCGCTTGGGGACGGCACTTCCAGGTTGACGTGAACCAGGCTGTCATCCAGGCCCCGGCGGCGAATATAGATAGACATATCCCATCGCCCGGCCTGGT
>CAZDMM010000299.1:0-8113 GCA_964505845.1 uncultured Caldilineaceae bacterium | reverse complement strand
TGGTTTAAAAACGCCCCTTCCAGGCCAAAAATGTTGCCGCCGCGCGGCGACAGGTCGGCCTGCGCCTGGCCCAGTTGAGCCTCCTGATAATTGAAGAGCAGGCGCACCAACTGCACCTCACCGATAGGGGAGTTGTCGGCGTGATATAGATGCACCAGGAAGAGATTCTGTCCCACCTGGTTAGGCAAGATTTGGGCATGAATAGCCAGATCATCGGCCTGGGTCAGGTAATCCGACACCCCGGTAGGCGGAGAGTTGGACAGGTTGGCAGCAGAACTGGCGGGGGCCGGTGTTTGCACCAAAACGGCCACACTGACCAGCAGCGCCAGCCCCAGCCCGGCTTCGAGCGTTACCTGGCGCGGTAAACGCCCCTCGGTCCACACGGGCCGGCGCCGGCCAACCAGCCGCCGGTTCAAAAAAGCCACGGCCAGCACCAGTCCCATCAACCCTAATTTGAGCAGCAAAACCTGGCCATACCCGCTTGCCAGCAAGCTGGACAGGGAAGGCAACTGCACCAGGCTGTTGAACAGCCCGGTACCCAGCAGCGCCAAGACCAACCCGGCCGCCAACCGAGAAAAACGCTGCACCGGCAGCCACAGCGCCGCAGAGTCGGTTGGCCCAAACCGCCAAATGAGCACAGCCAGCAAAAGCAGCCCTCCCAGCCAGGCGGCCGCCGCCAGAAGGTGCAGGTAATCGCCCAAGATTGCCCAAACCCGTCCCGGCGCGGCCCCGGCGTGGCTGCCGAGCGAAAAACTGAGCAGCACCAGGGCAGCCAGGAGCGCCAGCGTGAGATGGGTAGCTCTGGCTGCGGTGAGGGCCAGCGGGCGCAAGCAGAGCGCCAGCCCCGCCAGCGAGACGGCCAGGGCGATGGCAGCCAGCAGCCACTCCCCTTTGAGAGCCGCCCCAACTAACAGCACCAAAATCACAAACAGATAGACGGCCACTTCCAGCCAAAAGGGCGGCTCCCGCTCAGGCTCAGGCCGGGTCGGGGGCAAGCGCCACAAGGCCAGCAGCAGACCGGTCAGCACCAGGGCTTGCCGGGCCAACCCCAAGACGCCCGTGCGCGTGCCCAGGAGCAGGTTGGGCAGACCACTCAAATCACCCAGCCGGAAGGTCAGCAGCACAAGCTGCAGCCAACTCCCCACCGCCAGGGCCAGGGCCGCCACCCACAGCGCCTTCACCAGCAGAGCGCGGGTGTAGCCGGCCAGGGCAGTGTGCTCTGCGGGCGCAGCCCCGGCGCCCAGGCTGTAAAACAGCGGTGCGCCAAAAAACAGCACCGCGCCCAACAGGGCTAACCAGCGAGCGGCAATCTCGCCGGGGGTAGGCCACTCGCCCCGGGTAGTTTCCTCATTGAAGGCTGCGGCCGCCCCCGGCCGAGAGCCATCCGGCTGCAGGATGGTCAAAGGAAAGGAACCGTAAAATTCGTGGCCATCGGTCTGGGAGAGGGTTTGCCAGGCTACGGTATAAATCCCCGGCCCCAGTTGGCCCAAAGGCAAAATCATGTGGGTGGGATCGGCCGGGTCTATGACAGTTGAACCGGCGGCCACTTCTGCACCTGCCGAGTTGAGCAACCGGGCGTGGCTGAAGCCGGTCTCCAGCGGCTCGCTGAACCACATTTCGATGGTTGCGGGCGGCTGGCGGAGTTGGGCATTGGCCTCCGGGATTGAGCGAATTAACAAAGCATGGGCGCTCACGTCAGCCGGATGCGCTACCCACTGCCCCAACAGGCCCAGCAGAGCCAGGCCCAGCCATATTCCCCAGATTGGGCGCTGCCGCTTCAACATTTAGCCGAGTCCTCGCCGGGGCCGGGTAGCCAGGAGCAGTCCCCCCAGGAGCAGCCCGCCGAGGCAGGGCAGCCCGCCCGAAGCCGGGGCCGGGGTGGGGGTGGGAGATGGGGTTGGGGTTGGCTGCGGGGCTGTGGTAGCGGCCGGCGCAGGCGGCGCGGTTTGAGGCGCAGTCTCTCCGGCTGCCGGGTCAACAGTAAAATTGAATTGGCCGCTGCCTTCGTGGCCATCCTCTACCGAGGTGTTCTGCCAGCGCACGGTATAAACCCCGGCGGCCAGCCCCGGCTTGAGGGAGACCAGGGCATGCTTGCGGTCATCATCGTCAATCCGGGTATCGCCCTGGTCTACCTGTACGCCGCCAGGGCCGTCAACCTTGATGAGGTTGGCCCCCTTCCGTTTAAATAGCTCCTCGCTGAACCAGAGGTGGACTTCGGCCGGCGGGGCGGCCATGACCGCGTTGGCTGCCGGTTGAGAACGCTCAAGTTCGGCGTGGGCGCGGACCGTTAGCCCGCGCCCAAAGAGGCCCAGGAGCAAAGCCAGGCCGAAGCCAAAGGCAATGACTACAGAATGGGAATGTTTCATTAAAATTACCCAATCTCGTTATTCGCTGTGCTCGTGCTCACCGTCTGCGTTTTGACCATGCTCGCCTGCCTGGCTATGTTCGCTGCCGCCGGCCGCCTGGCCCAGCCAGTGTTCGGCGGCGTGGGAGAGATCATGCTGAAGCTCATGGGCTTGGGTAGCCAGCGGTTTGGCCTTCTCCTGGTCATCGTTGGCCAGGGCTTCGGCGTACTGGCTTAATATCTCACGCAGCGAGTCAACCTGGGGCTGCAATTCCGCCGGCCAGGCCGTGGCGGCGATGAGCCGGTTGACCCGATTGATGAGGCCGGCGTCGGCGGCCTCAATTTGGCCGGCCTGGTTGAGCCGTTCATCCAGGGCATGCAAATCGGCGGAGTCGAGCAGGTAGGCGGCTACCGTCACCTGGAAGATTTGCTCCTGCGCGGTGATGGCGGCGCTGCCGGTTGGGGTGGCGGTAGCAGCCAGGGCGCTGGCCTGGGTGAGGCGGGCGATTAAACCGGCTTGTATCATGGCTAAAGTCAAGATAGTGAGCAAAACCAATAAAGTGATCCGAAGTTTCATGTCAAAAAAACCTCCAGTTAAGGGTGTGATGGTTTAAGGTGGGTTGTATCAAGAGCGTGGAGATAGTTTACGAAGGAGGCTTTTCCGGTGGAGCCAGGCAGGCTGATGTTCCCTTGAGCGCTTCCGGTGGAAGCGAGGCGAAGGACACAGGCAGGTGGAGAGAATTGAGGTGAGCGCCAGTCAAAAGATAACCATCGCTCAGGCCCGAGGCAAAAAAGTGGGCAAAACCCGGGGCCAGGTTATGAGCAGCGCCAATAAAATTAGCCTGCAGGTTCTGGCGAAAACCCAGATATTCCGCCAAAACCTCAGGCTGAGAGGGGGCATGATGACCAAGATGGGCCGGCTGTTCAAAGATGCTCAGGTGATAGGGGTGCTGGTCATGTTCGTGTCCGGGCAAAAAGCCATCAAAATAGGCCAGCGAACCCACCCCACCGACGCAAAAAATCAAGCAGCCATAGCTTAGTTTTTGAATCCAAACCCTGATAATATTTTTGGGCAGCATCGGAAGGTGTCTTTACCAAAATTATCAACGTTTTGACGCTAGAGTCAAAAAGCGGTTGGCCGGCTGCAGCTACTCGCTATAAAAGAAAGAGAGCTGCCACGGAGCCGGTTTAACCACCAAACTCATTTGGCGTTCTTTATGAAAACTGCAACTCCCCTGATAATTGACCACATGCCGGAAGCGTTGGGTCATGGTGGTGTGGGGGGCAATCACAAAGGGGCCAAAGGTGTGCATCACCTCATCCTGGTTTTCGATCACCAAAGTGTCCTGTACCCCCAGAGTCAAAACAATTTGGTCCGGTACGTCAAGGGTGGCCCGGCCTGCCGCTACCCCCGGCGGAATAACATAAACAACCCGGCGCATCGTTTCATAAGGCCCGGCGACAAACCAAATTAGCGTCCCCACCAACAGTAATCCCACCATGATCCACAGCAGCAGTTTTTTATGCCTCATAGGCCACCCCATCCCTTGAAAGCAAATTTAGATTTACTGAGACTGGTTATGTTCCATCTTGCCCATCATCTCGCCCTCCTTTACTTCAGCCTCAACCGTCAGCGGCGGGGCTTTTTCAAAGGTGAGGGTCAGGCTGATTTTGTCGCCGGGGGCTAATTTCTTTTGCAAGCCGATCAACATCACATGCAGCCCACCCGGCTGTAAAGTGACCGAGCCGCCCGCCGGGATAGGAATATTGATGACCGGTCTCATCTGCATCATATCGCCCTCACCCATGGTGGTTTCGTGCAGTTCAACGGTTTTGGCCACCTCAGTTTTGGCGGCAATCAGGGCATCGTCGCTTGGGCCGTTGTTGGTTAGCTTCATGTAAACAGCCCCATTCTCGGTGGTAGCGCGCGCCGCCAGGTCGCTGACAACGATGGCGGCTTGCGGCTGGGCTGCGTTCTGAGCGGTGGGGGCTGCGCCACAGGCGGTGATGATGACAACCAGTAGCAGCAAAGATATTAAGCTGTAGGTTTTCATAGGTTAAGTTTTCTCCTTAGAGTCTGTTTTTGAGCAGGTAGGCCAGGTCGCTGTGCAAGTCGGCCGGTTGAAAGCCATGCGGATAAGTCAGGAGCAGCTTTTGCTCAGGGCCCACCAAAAACAGACGGGCGGTATGGGACATTAAATAACCGGCCGCCGAGTCGGGAACTTCCTCCCGTTTGGCCATAGCGCCGTAAGGTTTCATCACCTGCTCCACTTTGGCAAAGTCATCGCTCAGGCCGACGAAGGTGGGGTCAAAAGCGTCCAGATAACGACGTAGAACGGCGGGGGTATCGCGCTCCGGGTCAACCGAGATAAAGATAACATGCACCCGCTCGCGCCCTTCCAGGCCGGCCAGGGCTTGTTTTAGCAACGCCAGCGTCAAGGGGCAAACATCGGGGCAGTAAGTGTAACCAAAGTACACCAGGGCAATGTCGCCTTTGACATCGCTCAGGTGAAAGGGTTGGCCTGTGGTTGACTTTAACTCAAAATCGGGCAACGGCATGGCCGGCTCAAGCCTGGCCCCTTTGAACTCATAAGCGGGGGTTAAAGCCTGGCAGCCGTTCCCGGCCAAAACCAGGACCATCAAAATCATCACTAAATCTAACCTGACTTTAGCTCGCATGGGAATCATCTATTCTTCCTGTTTTGCCCTCCCAGGTTTAAATGGGAGTTGGGCCGTAGTTAAACGCCGTTTTAGACCAAAAGACGCCCTTTCAGCGGCCATCTGGCCTGAACAGCCGGAGGGCAGGCGCTTTTTGTCCTGAATTGTTGTAGATACAACCGGTAAGATAGAAAGGATTAAGCCTGCAGGGCTTGGGGGGGCTTTTCGATGGGGGGGAGTAAAGCCGAGCGCCCACTTAAAACATAGAGCGCAATCAAACCATACAGAAGAGCAGGGAAAACAAGATGGGCCTGCGCTGCCAAAAGATAAGCCTGGCCGATGTTTGATTGAAAGGACTGGATCAGGCTCGGCACAAAGCTTTCAAAAGAATAAAATTCGGAGTCGGTGGTGAAGCCGTGGGTTTGCCAGGCCCAACGCAGCGAGGCAGCCAGAGGGCCGGTTTGGGCGGCGTCGGCCGAGAAATGGCGGGGGGGGCTAAACAAGGCGATATACACCGGGGGAACATCCCGGTGGGGTGAAAGCGACGTGCTAAAAGTGAGTGGGGCCAACCCGCCCACACAAAAAATCAGCCAGCCACAAATAAATTTTTGCGCCCAGATCATCAAGATTTTCTCAGGTCGCATGACTTGCCATCTTGTGAATAGAGCTATTATCTAACTTTTCAAAAAGATGTCAAAATCCCTGCCAGGCAGTAATTTTTAGAGCGAAATCCCCAGCAATCCCCGCGTAATCTGGAAATCTATATTGCCCCGCCGGTGCAGCCTGGGGCTGTACTGGCCCGATAAAACTTTTACCACAAGTTGCACGATTTGTTCAGCCCAGGCAGCCGGCTCGCCGGTCAGGCTCAGGTCCAAATCCTGGCCGTAGCGCTGCTGCACCGCTTCTGCCGCCGAAACCTGGATAACCGGAACCAGGGGATGGCTGGGCAGCGGATGCTCGCCGGTATAAGCCAGGATTAGCTCGACGCCGCCGGCGGCCAGGCCGGTCAACATCTCCACCCAATGCTCAGACTGCGTCTCCATGATGTGGAAACCTGGCTGGGCGGGGTGCTGGCCATAAGCCAACGATGGCCGGAGGGGTTGGTCGCCCAGCGTCTCGGCCCGAAAGACCGCCCCCTCGGCCAGCAGAGCGGCCTGGTCGGGGGCCGCCACCGTCCCGCCTGCGCTGACGACGGCGCGGGTCAGGTAAGCCAGACTCGCGGCGGCGGAGGGGTCAACAGGCCCGGCCGCCATGATGCCCAAGCGCAGCACTTCCAGGCCGACCAGATCGGAGGCCGGGCTGCCGGCGGCGGCAATGGCCTGGGCAAACCAGCTTTCAATCCTGCCCATCACCTTTTCGATACCGCCGTCCAGTTGGATGCTGGCCCAACCAAAGCGGGCCGGGTCCAGCCCCATTGCTTCAATCCGGCGACGCATGTAATCGTTGTGAGTCTTCTCACAGCCGTGTTCCAGCAGCAAAGCGTGTTTGACCAGCGGGTGGGTGAGGTAGCCCAGCAGGGTGCGCACATAAAGCTCCTCGGAGGGGCCGCTCGACACGCCGCAGCCCTCGGTGTGGCCCAGGGCCACAAAACGCGAAAGCGCCAGGCCCTGCCGGTTGAGACGCTCGGCGGTGAGTCGGGCAATCTGGCTGGCGCACAGGCTGGTGGGCAAAATGAGGCCGACTTGAGCCGTGGTGTAGCCCCATGCGCTGCGCAGGGCCGGAAAACGGAGGGTGGGAACGGCGGCGGCGGCCCTGATGGGTACAGCGGCCCCATCTGGTTGGGGGCGCTGCAAAAGCTGGCTCAGTTGGCCGGCATCTCGCTGCCGCCAGTTGCGCCAGATTTGCACCTGGGCGTGGCCGGCTTTTTCGCCAGCGGCCCGCTGCCCGGAGGCCGCCTGGACGGTTAAATCCAGCATGCGCTGGCCGGCTTCGGCCAGCGGCGTACCATCCAGATAGGCCCCGGCGTCAACATCCATCTCCTGGGGTAGCAGTTGGTAGCGTTGGGTAGTGGTCACCACTTTCAGGGTGGGCACAAAGGGAAAATTGGTAATCGAGCCGTTGCCGGTGGTAAAAAAGATCATGGTGCAGCCGGCCGCCACCTGCCCGGCCACACTTTCCAAATCGTTGCCGGGGCTGTCCA
This sequence comes from uncultured Caldilineaceae bacterium, assembly GCA_964505845.1. GTDB lineage: Bacteria > Chloroflexota > Anaerolineae > 4572-78 > J111 > DSQQ01. The sequence goes on along the minus strand of CAZDMM010000299.1, from coordinate 971 downwards.
TAAAATAGAAACCGGGCGGCTGCATGCGCTCGGCATACTCGATGACGTAATCCAGCCGCACTTCGGGATCACGCTTGCGGGCCGCGCCGATGGATTTAAGGGCGATGTTGTACAACCCCCGGAATTTATTACCGCCGGTGGGGTTGCCTTCGGCGGTGGCGCCGTGCCAGGCCACCCGCTCTTTGAAGCGTTCCACCAGGTTGAGAAAGCGGCGGGCCGTCTCCACATCCCTAACCTTTTGCAGCACGTAGGCTTCGGCCCCAATCAGCTCATCCGTTTCGGCCAGGTTGGCCGAGCCGCCGTAACGGATAATCTCTTTGGCCACCCAGCCGGCCAGAGGATTGGCCGAAATGCCAGAAAAGGCGTCGGAACCGCCGCATTGCAGGCCAATCTTTAGCTCCGCCAGCGATACCTCAGTCCGGGCGGCTGCATTGACCGGCGCCAACCACTCCCGCACGATGGCAGCGCCCTGCTCCAAATTGTCCTGAAAGCTGCCGCTCAGAGAGATAAACCGGTGGTGTACTGCGTCCAGGGGGTAGCCGTTTGCCAGCAGATAGGCTCGCAGCCGCTCATTGGTGACCACTTCCAGGCCGTAATCCGCCACCAGCACCGCCCCCACGTTGGGATGGATGATAAAACCGGCCAGGGTACGCAGCACAAGCTCCAGGTTGTTGGGCGACTCGTAGCCGCCCTCGGTGTGGGCCGCGGCCACAATACCATCAATATGGGGGTAGGCGCCGGCTGCGCCCTGCAAAAAATTTTCTAACCGGCGCACGTAGCCAGCAGTCCGAGAGCTGGCACCCAACAGAACGATGTAGTTACGCGTCCCTACGCCGCGCTGGCCCTCCCGCCGGTAGCCCCAAAAGGTGCGAGGCTGCTCATAAAGCGGAAGCTGCTCCGCCGGCCAGAAATTAGCCTCATCCAAAAGATACGGCTGGATGTGGTCTTCAAAATTGGGGGCAGCGGGTAAG
>CAZDMM010000298.1:0-8405 GCA_964505845.1 uncultured Caldilineaceae bacterium | reverse complement strand
GGGTACATTACCTGGCTAAATGCGCTCGTGCGGTCAAAGCAGCCGTACCGGCCATTGGCATCCAGGCTCAATTTGAGCCACCGGAGAATCTGGATGATATGCAACTGCTGCGCGAGGCCGGGGTAGACACAGTTGGCATCCACCTGGAAAGCCTGGACCCGGACATCCGGCGGCGCATCAGCCCCGGCAAGGCCGAAATCAGCATCGAGCGCTACCACGAAGCCTACCGCCGGGCGGTGGAAATTTTTGGGCGCAACCAGGTTTCCAGCTACATCATTGCCGGTTTTGGCGACAGCGAGGAAACCATCGTCGAAGGCAGCCGCAAACTGGCTGAAATCGGCGTTTATCCCTTTATTGTGCCGCTGCGCCCGCTCATCGGCACCCCTTTACAAGACGCCGTGGCCCCCACCCCCGAATTTATGAATCGCATTTACAGCCGGGTGGCCGCCATCAATCGAGAATATGGCTTGAGCTGGCGCAACAGCAAGGCCGGCTGCACCCGCTGCGGGGCATGCTCCGGCCTCACGGCGTATGAATGAAAGAGGAGATTGGAGATTGGAGATTGGAGAAATGTCATTGCGAGGCCGTAGGCCGAAGCAATCTCCCGCACCGCAGTAGAGACTGCTTCGCCTGCGGCTCGCAGTGACATGAACTAAGCTATTTTCTATGATAATCTGCAAAATCGTTGAAACCGAAGCCGAGCGGGAGGCCCACTTTGCCATTCGCCGGGCCGTATTTGTGGAAGAGCAAGCTCTTTTTGACGGTTCCGATGTGGATGAGCACGACCGCCACGCCGTTCATATCATTGCAGTAGAACAGGTCACCGGCCAGGCCGTTGGGGCGGTGCGAGTTTATGAAAGCGAGCCGGGAATCTGGTATGGCGGGCGTATGGCCGTGCTGCCGGAGTATCGCCGCCACAGCCAGGCTATTGGGCCGATGCTGGACCGGCTGGCCGAAAAGACGGTGAGCGAGCGGGGCTGCCGCCGTTTTTTGGCTTACATCCAGCTTCAAAACGTGCGCTTTTTTGAGCGGCTGGGCTGGGTCAAAGTAGGCGAGCCGGTGCTGCACTGCGGCCAACCCCACCAGGTCATGGAAGCCAACCTGGCCGCCAGGTTGTGGCTTAAGAATTCACAGGCCGAGGCGCAGTTGGCGCATGCCTGAGCCAGACGCCTTAGAAACGCTCATCGCGGCGCTGCGGGCTGCCCCGGCCTGGCAGCGCAAACAGGAAATTGGGGTGTTGGCCGATGGGTTGACCCCCCATGCGCCGCTCATCGAGGGCAAGCCGGTACCCCTGGGCGATGATACCGCCGCCATCGAAACTACCGAGGGCTACCTGCTCCTGGCCGCCGAGGTAATTTATCCGCCCCTGGTAGCCAGCGAACCGTACCTGGCCGGCCGCTCGGCCATTTTGACCAACGTCAATGACATTTACGCTATGGGCGGCGTTCCCCTGGCCCTGGTCAACGTGATTTTAGCCCAAAACACCGAGGCCGCCGCTACCATCATGCGCGGCCTGAGCGACGGCTGCGCCCGCTACGGCGTGGCGCTGGTGGGCGGCCACCTGACCGCTACCGGCGAGTTTGCCTCGGTAGCGGCTTGCATTCTGGGCCAGGCCAAAAAACTGTTGAGCAGCTTCAACGCTCAACCGGGCGACGCCCTACTGCATGTGACCAACCTGCAAGGCAAGTTTCATCCCCGCTTCCAATTTTGGGATTGTTCGGCCCACCTGGCCGATGCCGAACTGCGCCGGGATTTGGCCCTGTTGCCCGCCATCGCCGAGGCCGGCTGGTGCGACGCCGCCCGCGATGTCAGCATGGCCGGGGTGCTGGGGTCGCTGCTGATGCTGCTGGAGCTGTCGGGGGTGGGCGCGGAGGTTGACCTGGCGGCCATTCCCCGGCCGGCCGAGGCGGAAAATCGCCTGTTGGATTGGCTGCTGGCCTTTCCCAGCTACGGTTTTGTGCTGGCGGTGCGGCCTGAATATGTCGCCCCGGTGCAGGCGCTCTTTGCCGGGCGTGAGATTACCTGCGCCGTCATCGGCCAGGCCACCGATACCCGGCGCGTCAACCTGCGCCAGGGCAGTCAAACTGCCCAATTGTGGGATTTTTCAAAAGAAGCCTTCACCGGCTTTTCACCCATCGTTGAACGTTAAACGTTTAACGTTTGGTTGGCTGGTGGCAAAACTGAGTTTCGCCACGAGGAGACAAACGTTGGAGAAAACAATCCCTCACCCCGTCGCTGACGCGACTCTCCTCTCCCAATGGGAGAGGGGTTGGGGTGAAGGCTATTTTCAGGAGGTAGAAGAAACCTATGACCCGTCGCATTGTAGTAGTGGGAGGAGGCGCAGCCGGAACCGGCGCCGCCACCATCGCCATTCAAACCGACCGTTCCTTAAGCGTTACCCTGCTGACCGAGTTTGAAGACATCGCTTACAGTCCCTGCGGCATCCCCTACGTTTTTGGCCGCGAAATTGAGAAATTTGACGGCCTGTTTATGCAAACGCCCCAATTTTACAAAGACATGGGGCTTGACCTGCGCACCTGCACCGTGGTGACCAAAATTGACATCCACAAGAAGGTTGTTTATACCGCCCAGGAAGAATTTCCATTTGACACTCTCATCATCGCCACCGGCTGGGAGTACGACCCACCCGACGTGCCCGGCGCTGACCTGGAAGGTATTGTGTACATCAAAAATATTCGTCAGGCCATGGAGATTGATAAGCAGCTTGACTCCGTCAAGCGGGCGGTGGTGTACAAGGCCAAGCCGCTGGGGCTGGAACTGATCAGCGCCCTGCCTCATCGCGGCATCGAGACCCACCTGGTGGATGAGGCCCCCTGGGTGCTCTCGGATTTTGCCGACCCCGATATGATGAAGCCGGTGCATGACTCGCTGGAGGAGATGGGGGTTAAGCTGCACCTGGGAACCAAGCTGCTCGGCTTTACGGGTCAAAACGGCCAGTTGGCCGCCGTGCAAACCAGCGATGGCGATATTCCCTGCCAGATGGCCTTTATGGCTACCACGATGAAACCGGCCACCGCCCTGGCCCAATCCATCGGCTGCAAAATCGGCTCCACCGGCGCCATTGTGGTGGATGACCACATGCGCACCACCGTACCCGACGTGTACGCCGCCGGGGCCTGCGTGGAGGTGATGCACGGCCTCTTAAAAATCCCGGTACAACTCCTGCCCGGCTCTTTTGCCTACCCCATGGGCAAAGTGGCCGGCTACAACGCCGCCGGGGGCGACCGGCCCTTTCAAAATGTTTACGTGCCCTGGGGCATCATCGGCGGCAAGGTGCAAGTGGGCGGCGCGCTCATCTCGGAGACTATCGCTAAAGCCATGGGCATGCCGTACATGGTGGGCCGGGCCACCGGCATCACCGCCGCTCGCTACTACCCCACCCACGAGAAGATGCACGTTAAGCTGCTGGCCGACCCGAAGACGCACCGGGTTTTGGGGGCGCAGTTTGTCGGCGGCGATGGGGTCAAGGAGCGGGCCGATTTTATGGCCTTTGCTATCCGCAAAGAGACCAGCCTGGAAGAGCTGGCCACGATGGAGAATGTCTATTCGCCGCCCATTGGGGCGTTGAATGAGCCGATTGCCCTGGCCGCCCAGGCGGCCTTAAAAGAAGCCGAAGCGAAGAATTAGCCGGGACTAGGAGATTGGGGGATTTTTTTTATTATTATCCCCAAATCCCCCAATCCCGGCCCATTGGAGGGACTGTTTATGTCCATTGTAGGAAAAAAATCCGCGCCCACCACCTTTTTACAAAAATTCCGGGTCTGGACCGAGGGGCTGCTGATGGAGGTAGCGCAGCAGGCGATGTTGAATCAATACCCCAACACCGGCCAGGGGCCTTATCCCAAGCAGGGCTTGATTTACACCTTGCTGCGGATTTTCTTTTTGCCCGGCTTCAAGCTGACCCCCTGGCCGCTGCGTCACCGGCTCATGCAGCTCTTTTTTGTCCACCCCCAGCAGCAAAATTGGCCGCATCACTCATGGCCGAAACCGAAGAACCAGTCGTAGGGCGTGTTGCGTGTTGCGTGTTGCGTAAAGTACGCAACACGCAACACGTTTTAGGATAATATTCTCGTGAGTCGAATCAACGTCAACTGGCTGCGCGATTACCAGACCGAAATCGAGGTGCGCGGCTTGCACCATCTGCAGGGCGATGAAGCACTGGAGTACGGCGGCCAGGATACCGGCCCTATGCCCACCGATTACCTGCTGGTGGCGATCGCCACGTGCATGTGTTTGGCCGTAGCGCACGTGGCCAGGAAGCGCCGCCTCACCCTGGGCCTGCTCAAGGTTGGGGCGAACGCGCACAAACACGAAAAAGAGTTTCGCTTTGACTCCATCGAACTGCGGATTCAAGCCGACTTGCCGCCCGACCAACTTCACCCCCTGCTGGAACAAGCCCGGCGCGTCTGCTTTGTCAGCAACACCATCGCCGCCGCCTGCCCCATCTCGGTAGTGGGGGAGAGTATTTAACAATCCCGGTCAAACAAGGCATAATATCTCTCAAACTTTATTTGAGGGAGCCGACTGATGCAAACCGTAACTATTCCCCAAATCAATGAACAACTACGCCGGTTATCACCGGATAAACTTGTTGTCGTCTACGATTTTGTTTCCTATTTGTTAGAAAGAAGTGTAAAGCAAACCCTACGAGAAACGGCTGCGGAGAGTTACCAAACTATGTTGGCCTCTGAAGCAGTACTACGACGTGATTGGGATTTACCGGAAGAGGACGAAGCGTGGATGGATTAACCACCCTCTTTAACACCTCCCTCCAAGTCATCAACCTGGGCATCGGCGATTTTGCCGAGGCGCTGCGGCAGCAGGCCGTGCCGGTGGTGGAGGTGGCCTGGCAGCCGCCGGCCGGCGGCAACGAGCCGCTGGTGGAGCTGCTCAAGCAAATCTATGGCCGGCCCGATTTGGCCGCCCGGATTGAAACTGCCAATCGCCAGACCATCGAGCGCATCCAGGCGGCCCGGCCTCAAGCCGTGGATGTGGCTCCGGCGGCGGAAGCGCTGGGGCTGACCGGGCGCACCGTGCTTCACGCCGGCCCGCCCATTGCCTGGGAGCGCATGTGCGGGCCGCAAAAACGGGCCGTGCTGGGCGCGATTCGCTTTGAAGGCTGGGCGGATGACAACGAGGCGGCGGCCGGGCTGGTCGAAAGCGGCCAGGTCAGCCTGAGTCCCAACCATCGCTACGGCGCGGTCGGGCCGATGACCGGCGTCATCTCGCCTTCGATGCCGGTGCTGCTGGTGCGCAATGAAACCTTTGGCAACGTAGGCTGCTCCACCTTTAACGAGGGGCGGGGCAACACCCTGTGGTTTGGGGTGAGCGACGAGGGCGCGCTGGAGCGGCTGCGCTGGATTCGAGACACCCTGGCCCCGGCGGTGCGGGCTGCCCTGCGGCACGGCGGACCGATCAACACCTTTGACCTCATCGCCCAGGGTTTGCAAATGGGCGACGAGTGCCATGCCCGCCACGCCGCCTGCACCTCGCTGCTGGTTAAAACCTTGCTGCCGGCCATGCTCGAAGCCGGGGTGGAGGGCCGCGTCGTGGCCGAGATTGGCCGCTTCATGGCTAACAACAATCACTTTTTCCTCAACTGGACCATGGCCTCCGTTAAAGCCACGATGGACGCCGCGCACGGCATCCCCGACAGCACGGTGGTCACGGCTATGGCTCGCAACGGGGTAGATTTTATGCTGCGGGTCGGCGGGCTGGGTAATCGCTGGCTGGTCGCGCCGGTTTTGCCCATGGATGAGGCGGTTTACTACACCGGCTACAGCGTGGCCGACGCTGCCGGAGACATCGGCGACAGCGCCATTATTGAAACCTGCGGGTTGGGCGGCATGGCCATTGCCGGCGCCCCCACCATCGCCGCTTTTGTGGGCGGCGCCCTGGCCGACGAGATTGCGGTGGTGCAGAAGTTCCGCACCATCACCCTGGCCAGCCATCAAAAATTCAGCCTGCCGACGATGGACTCCCAAAACACGCCGCTGGGCCTGGACGTGCGCCGGGTGGTCGAAACCAGGCTGGTTCCCTTTATCACCACCGGCGTGCTGCACGCAACCAGCCCGACGGTGGGGCAAATTGGCACCGGGGTGGCCCGCGCTCCCCTGGCCGTTTTTGAGGCGGCGCTGGTCGCCCTGGCCCAGGAGTGGGGAGTGCCCACTCAACTGCCTTTAGCTGAGATGGTGGAAATATAATTTTTAAACTGGCTCCAATGCTCTGCGTTGGAGCCAAAAACCGGACGCTCAGCGTCCAAAGCCTGTGGGCCAACGCGGAGCATTGGCCCAAACCAATAACCGATGACCAACCACGACCTCCACAGCCAAGTTATAACCTGGCGCAAGGCTGAGGACAAGTTTTACCAATCGGCCTTGAGCAGCCCAGAACTTTACACCGACGGCGTCCGGTTGGTGCGGGCCATCGCCAACAGCCTCCAGCAGGTCAACCAGCCGGAGGTGCTGGTTGAAGCTTACCTGGGGTATGAGCTTGACCAGATTGGCGTTATGGCCGATGAGTTGGCCCTGTCCCGGGCCGACTTTCTGGATTTTGAATTGGCGCTGCAGGCGGCCTTTTATCTGCGCTATCAAGAAATTCTCAGGGTGCAGGATGAGGTTGACCTGCAAACCAGGCTGGGCCAGGCGCGGGCGCAGAGGGCAGAGTGGGTGACGCTGTACGACTACGAAACCCAGCGTCAAGGCCGGGTATTTTTTCAAAAGCTGGAAATGCGCCTGTCTGATGGCCTGGGTCTGTATACCGCCGTAGAGCTTGACTATGAGCGAGGCCGGATTTACGTGCTGGAACCGCTGCAGCTTGACCCGGCTACGGGCGACCCACTGCGCGGCGTCGCCCCACCCACCCCGCGCCAGGAGTTCCGCACGCGGGAAGAGTTGACAATGGCCGTTGCCAAGTTACGTGACAAACATTCAAATGAATAAAACGTAAAACGTAATGACTTATTGAGCAAAACGCCTTTGGCTGCAAACCATTACGTTTTACGTTGTACGTTTTAAGGAAATCCTATGCCCCTCATCACTCACATCAAACCCAACACTTATCACGACTCGGTGCGGCTGATGCGCGCCTCGGAGAGCCTATCTAAACTGGCCGGGGTGCGCCAGGCCATCATTGCCATGGGTACCGACGCCAACAAGCGGGTATTGGCCGAAATTAACCTGCTGGCCGAGGCGGTCAACCAGGCCGGCCCCAACGATTTGATGGTGGTGGTTGAGGCCGACTCCGAGGAAGCGGGGCAGGTAGCCCTGGCCCAGGCCGAAGAAGTGCTGGCGCAAACGGCGACGAGTCAAAGCGCAGCCTCTCAGAGCGTCAGTTATCGCACTCTGGAGCGCGCCCGCGCAGGGCTGGCCGGGGCCAACCTGGCCCTGATCTCGGTGGCCGGGGCTTATGCCCACCTGGAAGCGGCCAAAGCCCTGCAAGCCGGGCTGCATGTTTTTCTCTTTAGCGATAATGTGACCCTGGCCGAGGAGTTGCAACTAAAACAGCAGGCGGTGGCCAAAGGGCTGCTGATGATGGGGCCGGGCTGCGGCACGGCCATCATCAATGGAGCGGCCCTGGCCTTTGCCAACGTGGTGCGGCGCGGCCCGGTGGGGGTGGTGGCGGCCTCCGGGACGGGCTTGCAGGAAGTGACCTGTTTGCTCGACCGGGGCGGGCTGGGCATCACCCAGGCCATCGGCGTGGGCGGGCGCGACCTGTCACAGACCATCGGCGGGCTGATGATGCGGCAGGGACTCCAGATGCTGGCGGCCGACCCGTCCACCGAGGCCATTGTGCTCATCTCCAAACCGCCCGCCCCGGAAGTCACCGAGACGATTTTGGAGGCGGCCCAGGGCTGCGGCAAAGCAGTGGTGGTCTGCTTTTTGGGCAGCCGGCGCTCTGGCCAGCAGCACAACCTCACCTTCACCTCCACCCTAGAAGAGACCGCCGAGGCGACCCTGCATCATTTTCGGGCGGAGGGCAGCCTGACCCTCCCGGCGGCGGAATTGGAACGCTTGGCTGCGGGCGAGCAGGCCAAACTCGCGCCCGGCCAGCGTTATCTACGGGGGCTGTATTCGGGCGGCAGCCTGTGCGATGAGGCCATGCTGATTTTGACGGAAACTCTGCCCGCGTTATACTCCAACATACCACTGCGCCCGGAGTGGGCCTTGCGCGATGTGTGGCGCAGCCAGGAGCATAGCTGCCTGGATTTGGGCGATGAGGATTTTACGCGGGGGCGGCCTCACCCCATGATTGATACCCGGCTGCGCCAGGAGCGCCTGCTCAAAGAGGCCGATGACCCGGAAACGGCCGTCATTTTGCTGGATGTGGTCATCGGCTACGGTTCACACGCCAACCCGGCCGGCGCGCTGGCCGAGACCATCCGG
>CAZDMM010000297.1:0-8412 GCA_964505845.1 uncultured Caldilineaceae bacterium | reverse complement strand
AGAGCGCCATTGGCCCGCTTTTTTTGGTATTTATTGGAATCATGTTCCTCTTCTCTTTTTATCTGTTTGTCTCCCGCTGGCCCGAACTTGGCTCAGATAATGAGCTTGACTCCCTGGTTTCACGGGAGTCATCTTTTTTGCTGAACAACTTCATTTTTATGGGGTTGGCCATCGCGGTCTGGTGGGGCACACATTTCCCGCTCTTTTCCGAAGCCTTGCTGGGCGAAAAAATTGTGGTTGGCCCACCTTTCTTTGAGCAAACAACCGGCCCTTTGTGGGCAGTTGTGGTTTTGCTCATGGGGGTAGCGCCGCTCATTCCCTGGCGTCGAGCGTCACTGCGCAAGCTGGGCGACACTTTGCTGTGGCCCGGCGCTGTTGGTATAGTGGTTATGGTTCTCCTTTATACCTTGATGGGAATTCAAATTTTTGGGGCGCTGTTGGGTTTTGGTTTGTGTGCTTTTACCCTGACAGCCACCTTGATTGAGTACTGGCGCGGGGTGAACGCCCGCCACCGCAGCAAACGAGAAAGTTACCCCCTGGCCCTGTGGCGGTTGGTTGGACGCAATCGCCGGCGCTATGGTGGTTATTTGATTCATATCGGGATCATCTTGGTTGCGATTGGCGTGATTGGCAGCCGTTTTTACCAGGTGGAAACTCAGCACAACTTGGCTGTAGGCCAAAGTATGACCATCAAAAGTGAGGTTGTGGGAGGGGTGTATGAACTAACCTATCGTGGCCTGCGCGACGGGCAAAGTCCAGATGACCGGATCATCACCGAAGCGGTTCTGGATGTTAAGTTCAACGGGCAACCGGTCGGCACGCTCATCCCTACCCGCGAATTTTTTGTGGTTCAACAGCAGCCTATGACCATCCCCAGCAAACATAGCACCCTGACCGACGATTTGTATGTGATCCTGGGCGGCTGGGAAGGAAACGGCGAAACGGCTACCTTCAAAGCCTATATCAACCCTCTGATCAATTGGTTGTGGATTGGTGGTTTTGTGTTAATCCTCGGCTCCCTGGTAGCCGGCTGGCCTAATCCTCAAGAGTTGGACGAGCGCGCATCGAGCAGAGCTAAAGCTGCGGCTACGGTAGCCCCGGCCAAGTAAGGCAGGCGTGTTTTATGACCAGTTGCCGGGAACCTATTTGTTTAAAACAAGCGGGTTCCTGAATATGGCCCCTTGTTGGAAATACACCAAATGAGATTTGAAACGTATGAAATACCATTATAGAGTTTTGATTAAAACAATTATCGCCTCCCTTTTGCTGCTTGTTACATACTACCTACCAGTTCTCTACCCCCTTGCTCTGGCTCAAGATCCCAATTACGACCAGGTTAATGAAATTGCCAAAAAGTTGAACTGTCCAACCTGCGCCGGAATCAATTTGGCCGATTGTCGTACCCAAACCTGTGAGCAGTGGCGAGAACAGATCAATGATTTGCTCAAGCAGGGGTATACCGAGCAGGAGGTCATCAATTATTTTACCGCCCGTTACGGTGACCAGGTTTTACAAGAACCGCCGAAAAGTGGCTGGATGCTGGCGCTGTGGATGGTTCCAGTGGCAGTATTGCTGGCGGGAGGGGGTGTGCTGTTTTATGCCTTGCGTAGCTGGAGGGAACAGCCAACTCCAGCGGCCTCAACCGGGTTGCCCATCACCACTACAGAAGAACCCCCGGCAGCCCCAGGGAACTATCTGCGTCAAGTTGAGCATGATTTACATTATAGCAATGATGATTGAACCGTGAGCACAGTCACGGTGGATTGAACGAGGAAGAATTTGAATATGGAACAAGTTATCTCTCGGCAGCGCCCCTCAACTACCGGCCGCAATGTTTTTTTGATCATTGGTATTGTGTTGCTAATGGGTTTACTGGGTGTTATGGCCATCAATCTCCATAAAGTGGAATCGGTTGATTTACAGGGACGTCAGGCGCCCGATTTTACCCTGCCGCTATTTGACCAGTTTGAGCAAGATAAAATCCACCTGGCCACCTTACGGGGCCAGGGAGTGGTGGTCAATTTTTGGGCTAGTTGGTGTGTGGAATGTTATAAAGAAGCCAAACTACTGGAACAGGCATGGCAAGATTATAGTGACCGAGGGGTCATATTTGTAGGAGTTGATTACCTGGATACCGACAAGGAAGGTCTGGCCTATATGCAAAAGTACGGCATCACTTATCCTTCCGGTCCAGACTTGGGTAGCAAAATCTCTAAAGCTTATGCCATTACCGGCGTGCCCGAAACCTTTTTTATTGACCGCGAGGGCAATATTGCCCACGTACAAATTGGCCCTATTGAACACGACCAGCTTTACGGCTTGTTAGATCGCTTAATTGCTCAACCAGGCCAGGGAAGTTAGATTCTTGATGGATGCTTTAACCCTGCTTACAAGCCTGGTGTTGGTTATTGGCGCTTTTGCTTTGGTGCTTTACCCGCTCTGGCAGCAGACTCACTCCGGCTCACTCTTTAAAATTGAGCGTGTCGGCCAGACCAGTGAGGAATACCAGGCCCGCTACCAAGCCGCTCTGGCTGCTATTAAAGATTTGATGTTTGATTACGAAATGGGTAAGGTAGCCAGCGATGATTACGAAAAACTCCTGGCCAAAGCTAAACTAGAAGCGGCCGCTATTCGGCATCAGCTTGATCGCTTTAATCACAGCACTACCACTGATATGGCCGCCACCTTAGAGGTAGAAATTGAAAAGTTGGTGGCCCAACTTCGCTCCAATAAATTTACCGGCCACGAAACTTTACTGTCTACCGTTAATGCTGAGATTGATCTGCTAAAAAAGGTTGTACCTCCTGCTACAACCTCTGAGGATCTCCTCTGTCCTCAGTGCGGCCAGCCTGTCTTTTTAGATGATGCTTTTTGTGCTGCTTGCGGCCATGCACTGGCGCAATTCAGCCCACAACAGAAATTAAATACAAACGCTAGCTTTTGTCCGTCGTGCGGCCAGGTTATCCGGCCAGAAGATGCTTTCTGCGCGCGCTGTGGGGCGGCGATGGGGAGTCGGGTACAGCCAGGTCGGTCCGAAGAGGTAATGACAGGGTGAGACAGGTATATCGGTTAAACATTAAACGATTAGGGTTTAATGTTCTGCTTTTGGTTGTGGCCTTTTGGCCGGTAGCGGCGCACGCACAGTCTCCAGAAGGTTCCCCCTCAGTCTCCGGGGGACGCTCTCTATGGGCCGAGAATTGCCTGCCCTGTCACGGGCCGGCCGGCAAAGGCGATGGCCCGGCCTCCCAAAACATCCCCAATCCACTGCCTGACTTGTCAGACCCGCAGGTAGCTCGCCCTTTGACCCCGGCTGAAAATTTTAACGTCATCAAAACTGGCCGGGTTGAAAAGTTGATGCCCCCCTGGGGGAATCGCTTGAGCGACGCCCAAATTTGGGATTTGACTGCCTACGTGTGGAGTTTAAGCACTTCTGCGGATAATCTGCTGGCCGGCCAAGCTATCTACACCCGGCAGTGTGCCGCCTGTCACGGCCAGGGCGGCGCCGGGGACGGCCCTCAGGCCACGGCCAAGCTGGTTAATTTGGCCGATCCGGCCAGCATGGTGCAGCAGAGTCAGGCCGATTGGCTCACCCAGTACAAAGCCGCTAATGAGCATGCCGCCCTGGGGCAACTATCCGAAGTTGAATTGAATCAGGTGCTCGATTACATCCGCACCTTTACCTTTAAGATGCCGCAGCGGAACGGAGTTCTTACCGGCCAGGTGATTAACCTTACCACCAATAAACCGCAAGGGAACATTAGCGTTACGCTGCGAGCCTTTGACAATAATACCGAACTTGAGAGCAAAACGGTTCAAGCAGACGCGTCGGGCCGTTACACCTTTGAGCATTTGCTGGCCGATCACGCCATCATGTACACCGTTGAAGGGCGCTACGGTGATGTGCTTTATTTCAGTAATCAGCCCGGCGTTTTTACGCCCGATAAGGCCGAAACAACGCTTGACCTTAATGTTTATGAAACTACTACCAGCCCAGAGGCGGTAGCCGTTAAGCAACTACACTATTTGCTCTCTTTTTCACCGGAGGCCGTCAATGTAGTGCAGATTTTTGTGTTTGGTAATAAAGGCGATAAAACCTATGTCGGCCAAAATGGGCAAACACTTTCCTTTGCCCTACCGGAAAATGCACAGAATGTAGCCTTTCAAAATGATGAGGCCGGCCGGCGCTTTATCCAAAACGGTACTACTTACACCGACACGGCCCCCGTCCCCCCCGGCGAAGAAAGCCAATCCATTGTGGCTACGGATAATTTACCCTATCAGGACAGCCTGACCATTAAAGTGCCGCTGCTGGCAGATATTTCCTCGGCTAATGTATTGATGCAGGATCAGGGTGCACAATTGACCAGTGAGCAGCTTCAATTTGTTGAAAAACGAGAGTTTCAAGGGGATTCGTTTTCTATATTTAGCGGAGCCGATTTAAAAAAGGGTCAAACCTTAACCCTGCAATTGACCAATTTGGATAACCTATCCTTTGCCGCTGCGCCGGCCTCGCCTGAGGCGGCAGTGATTGGCAGCAACATCCACCAGCAGTGGCTGGGTTGGGCGGTGTTGGGCCTGGGTGGATTGATCATTGTGGGCGTCGCCCTGGGCTATCCCCACTTTCGACCCCACCCCGCCCCTCAGTCTAATCCAGCGGAGAGTGATCCTGACCTGCACCGGCAAAAATTGCTAGTGATGCTGGCTCGCCTGGATGAGCTGTTTGAATCGGGTGAGTTAGACAAGCAGCTTTATCATCGCGCCCGCGCCAGGTACAAGGCTGAACTGGTTGGCTTGATGGAGGAATAAATTGATCAGAATTGATAATCTGATCAAGGCTTTCGGCTCCCGTGTGGTACTGCGCCAGGTTAACCTGACCATCAATGAAGGGGATTTTGTAACCTTGATGGGGGCCAACGGCGCCGGCAAAACAACCTTGATGCAGATTGTGGCCACCTTGAGCCGGCCTACCGGCGGCAGCGTCTTTATCAATGGCTATAATACCGCTCAGGCGGCCACCGAACTGCGCCGCTTTATCGGCCTGGTCTCGCACAAAACGTTACTTTACGATGATCTTTCCGCCCATCAAAATTTGCATTTTTATGCCCATATGTATGACGTGCCGGAGGCAGCACAGCGTATTGAAGCGGTGCTGACCCAGGTGGGCTTGTGGGGCCGGCAGCACGATGCGGTGCGGACTTACTCGCGGGGCATGCAGCAGCGTTTGGCTATTGCCAGGGCCATTTTGCATAACCCGCCCATTCTCCTGCTGGATGAGCCGGACACCGGCCTGGATCAGCACACTGCTGACCGCTTGAGCGCACTTTTGAGCGCGGTCGGCGTCAACCAGCGTACCATCTTGATGACCACTCACAACCTGGAAAGAGGGTTGTCCTTGGGCAATCGCATCGTTATTTTGGCTAAGGGCAAAATTGTTTACGATGCCCCGCGCCAGAGCCTCGGTATGGCAGAAGTGCGCGAGCAGTATTATCAACATGTGACGGTGAATTGAGCGCGCCAGGTGTCAAGTTGATTGGTAAGGCTCAAAATTTACTTCCTGTTTTGAGTTTCTGCGAGTTCCCTCAATTCTCCCGGAACATGGAGCCAAAGACCCTCCTGCGGGTAGGAACTTGGCGGAACTTATTTTTGGATAAGTGCTTAATTCCTGGGGCGCTTGACGCCTGATTCCAGAAAAGAAATGGACCGCGTGATTACGCCCAAACCTGCGCCAATCTCTAACCCCATCTCCCCAACTGCCCCAACTCGTAGCTTGGGCGGATATATCCGCAAAGTGCTGGCAATAGTCGGCAAAGATATTGCCACAGAACTGCGCACTAAAGAGATGATCAGCGCCATGTTTGTTTTTTCGCTGTTGATCCTCTTTATTTTTAACTTTACCTTTGACCTGCGGGCCGAAAACGTCCAGACGGTAGCGCCGGGGGTGTTGTGGGTGGCGATTACTTTTGCCGGCATGTTGGGCCTGAGCCGCAGCTTTGTATTGGAACGTGATCGGGGTGTTTTGGACGGCCTCTTGTTAGCCCCGGTAGACCGCAGCGCCATCTATTTTGGTAAAATGATTGGCAACGTGCTGTTTATTGGCACGGTAGAAATTTTTATTTTGCCGGTTTTTGTGATTTTATTTAACCAGGCTGCAATGGCTTTACCCTGGTTGTGCGGTGTGGTCATTTTGGGTACAATTGGGTTGGCAGGGGTCGGGACGTTATTTTCGGCTATGGCGGTTCATACCCGCGCCCGTGAAGTTTTGCTACCGATTATGCTGTTTCCGGTCATCGTACCGTTGATCCTGGCCGCAGTGCGCCTGACCGCAGCCATTCTGGATGGCACGCCTTTTGCCGACGTTAGCCATTGGTTGGCCTTGCTGGTTGCTTTTGACGCCATTTTTATTGCTGCCTCATTTATGCTTTTTGATTACGTGGTTGAAGAGTGAGAGAACAGGCAGCCTGCTGTAGCAAGGTGAGACGCAAAACACAAATTAAGAAATAAGCCGGACTATTTTCTAAATTCTCATTTTTGGATGGGTTTATGGCTACTGAAACAATTCTATCGCATCAAGGCCAGGCCGAAACTGCGGCGCGTGGCTTCAACTGGGGGGTCGGGCTAACCGTTGCCAGCGGCGTTTTGATGTTGGCGGCTCTTTATATGGCCCTGGTCTGGGCTCCAGATGCAGTTAACCTGGAGGCTGCGGCGGAGCGTTACGCCCAGCGCATCTTTTACTTTCACGTTCCCTCGGCCTGGATAGGTTTTTTGGCCTTTGTAGTTTCGGCCGTAACGGCGCTGCTGTACCTGGCGACGCGGCAGGAAAAGTGGGACGTGTGGAGCCTGGCTTCGGTAGAGATTGGGCTGGCCTTCTTCACCATGGTTATGCTCAGCGGCCCAATCTGGGCCAAGCCCACCTGGAATGTCTGGTGGACCTGGGACCCGCGTTTGACCATCTCTACCATCAGTTGGCTGCTCTACATTGGCTATCTGATGCTGCGCGGCGCGGTAGACCACCCGGAGCGGCAGGCTCGCTTTGCGGCCGTTTATGCCTTGATGGCCGCCATCTCCGTGCCGATCAACTGGTTTGCCATTCGCTGGTGGCGCACCATCCACCCGGCGGTTGTGGCGCCTGGCAAAAATAGCGAGGCGATGGGCAGCTTTGGCATGACAGACAGCATCATGTGGACGTTAATGTTTTGCCTCTTTGCTTTTACGGTTTTTTATATCACCCTGATGTATCACCGGATTCAACTGGAAAATTTAAAAAGACGGGTTGAGGCGCTGAAGCAGCAAGTGTTATATCAATAAAGACTACTTTAACGTGGCGCGTATTGCCTAAAAAATGGAACACGCACTACGTGCCTGGATTTTTGAATCAAACAAGGAGTTTTTGGAATGGGCGACATGATTTATCTAACCGCTGGCTACGCCGTCTTTTGGGTAGTCAGTTTTGTCTTTATCTACAGCCTGGCGAGCCGGCAGCGTACCCTGCAGAAAAACCTGGAAATGCTGGAGCAGTTGGCGCAGCGTGAAACCGAAACGCAATGAATGGGTAAGAAATTTGTTAGATTTGAGTCATACCATTTATCTATCATATCCTAACCCAAAAGGACGCTTTTTATGGAAAAAGTCACTATTTTTGCAGCCTTCATCGCCGGACTACTCTCTTTTATCTCCCCTTGCGTTTTGCCGTTGATTCCGGTGTACTTAGGTTATCTCACCGGCTCTACCATCAGTGGCGATGAACCACCCCGGCGCAGCTACGTTTTTAGCCACGCTTTGATGTTTGTGGGTGGTTTTACTGTAATTTTTGTGCTATTTGGAGCCTTAGCCGGCTTGCTAGGCAGCGCTCTGGGCATGTTTGCCGATTATATGGTCTGGGTGGGAGGTCTTTTGTTGATTATCTTTGGCCTGCACGTGATGGGCATTATCACCATTCCCTTCTTTAACATGCAGAAGAAGTTGGAATATGGCTATGGTCAAGCGCCCAGCTACGCTCGCAGTGGATTGGTCGGCATGGCCTTTGCCGCCGGTTGGACGCCCTGCATCGGCCCTATCCTGGGGGCCATTTTGACCATGGCGCTGCAAGGACAAAATGTTGGTGTTTCTATGTTTTACTTGTTGATTTACTCGCTCGGGTTGGCTGTGCCCTTCTTGGCGACGGCCTGGATGCTAACCGCAGCTACCAGCCAATTGAAAAAGCTCAATCGCCACATGGGTTTGATTGAGCGCGTCAGCGGCGCGTTTATCCTCATCATCGGTGTGCTGTTGGTAACAGGTAAATTGGCCGAGTTTAACAGCTATGTCAGCCGTTTTGCTCCGGCCTGGTTGTTGGAGCGAATTTAGTTGCGCCAAAGGCTTAACAAAAAGAGAGGCCGGTGAGTAACACTCTCCGGCCTTTTGTGTATAATATGG
>CAZDMM010000296.1:2654-8422 GCA_964505845.1 uncultured Caldilineaceae bacterium | reverse complement strand
CTTACCATGAGAGATGGCATAAACCGGGTCGCCCAGGTCGGTATCGCCGCCGCCGCGGCCGTTCCAATCCTCGCCGGGATGCCAGAACCCCAGCAATTTGAAATATTCTGGGTCTGCCAGGACGGTATCAATTTTATGGGTTTTGAAGACATCAACGTTGTCGCCGCGTGGGCCTACGGGAAAATCAAAACCATCAGAAATCGGTACACCATCGGCTGTTTCTTGGGTCATGCTGCCCTCTTTGTGGATTGGGGTTGGCTCAATTTTAACACGGGGAGGGAGTCGCGTCAATGCCGGTCTTGAAATTTGGGCGCGGCCCAAATTTAAGGAAAAATCAAAATTCGTGCTAATGGGTGGCAGAAGACTTTCGTTTCCCCTTCAATTGAACCACCACAATCCCCAGCCCCGCCAGGGCCAAACCCAGCCCTTGCCGGAGTGAAATCGCCTCACCCAAAAATAGCCAGGCCAGAAAAGGAATCTGGATGAGCATGGCATTGTTGATCAGGCCGGTCTCCATGGCCGAAAGCCTGCGCTGAGTGTGATTCCACAAGGTGAAGGCAAAGGCGGTATTGACCAGGGCCAGCCAGCCGATAATGGCCCAGTTAGTCACGTTGAGGTTTGGAAAACCCTGTACCACGATGCCAGTGGTCAGCAGCACCACGCTGCCAATCCCCATGCTGACCAGAGTCACCAATAGCGGCGGTAGATTGCCCCTACGATTTACGGAGCGCCCTAGAATGGTAGAGCCGGCATTGGCTAAAACGCCGATCAGCACAACACTCAGACCAACAAGCTGATGGGTGGGGATAGCAGCCGGATAAAAATAAATCAACGCTCCCCCCACACCCAAGCCCACGCCTGCCCACTGCGCCGGAGTGGGCCACTCGGCCAGGGTAAAGATGCCCAGCAGGGCAATCACCGGGATGGTAAAACTGAGCAGGAGATTGACCGTAGCCGCCGGCAGGTAGGCCAACCCTACAAACTGCGCGCCTTGAGTGACCGCGTAAAAAAGCAGGCCGAGCACAATCAAACGCAGCCAATCTTTCCGCGATAAGGTGTGCAAAGCAGCCCGATGCTGCGATGGCAGGACAAATGGCAGCAGGCACAGAAAGGCCAGGCTGTAACGCAGCCCGGCAAAGGTCAAAGCGGGGATGTCAGCGAGGCCAAATTTGATGAAGACCCAAGAGGTAGACCATAAGAAGGTTACAAACAGGGCCTGGAAAACGACCCGCAAATGAGGGGAGAACTGTTGCATGGTAGCACCTCCAAAAATAAAAAAGAGATAGGGATGCAAAACTGCACCAACCTATCTCCTCCAGCCTTTTGTGCCTTGAGATGCCTACCACCGGTGTGGCTACGTAGCGCTCGGTCCAGACCTGACTCAGAGCAGCGGAACCCTAGCTACCATTTAGGTTGAGATGAGAATATTATAGCCGCTAAAATTTAGCGGTCAAAGCGCAGTACTTTGCTTTTTGATCCTGGCCATAGTATAAGCATCCACATACTCCCCGGCCCGCAAGGCGTATTTCCGCAACGTGCCCTCGATGACAAAGCCATACTTCTCATACAGATGAACGGCGCGAGGATTGTCGGTGTAAACGGTCAGTTCCAGCCGGGTCAGGTGGAGCCAATTTTCGGCCAGGTCAATGACGGCGGCCATCAGCTTTGAGCCGATACCCTGATTCTGGTAATCATCATGCACCGACATGCCCAGGTGGGCGGCGTGGGCGCGCCGGCCTCGCTCGGTGTGCAGCCCGATCATGCCGACAACCTTTTGGCTCTCCTTCACCACCGCCACCAGGCGATACAGACCCGGCGGGGGATCTTCTAGCTTTTTCTTGATGTCATCACGGGATTGGTAAGGCAGTTGCAGCGTACCCCACTGGCAGTTTGGGGCCAGGAAAAGTTGGGCCACATCCTCCCAATCGGCCAGCTCAAAAGCGCGGATAATTACTTCCATAGTTCTTTTGGAAGGTTGGAAGGCCGTAATATTAAATCCCACCCCCCCAACCTTCCCTTCTTCCCTCTAATTTTTCACAACAACAGCGCCATCACCAAATCATCCAGGTACTCGCCATTTTGATAAATGACGCGGCGGCGGCGCCCCTCAACCTCAAAGCCAAACTTTTGATACAGATGCTGGGCGGCCTCGTTGCGGGCGTAGACGTACAACTCAATCCGGGTGATGACGCCGCTGCCCCTGGCCCAGGCGATGGCCTGCGTCATCAGCGCACTGCCGACGCCTTGACCGCGCCAGCCCTGCCGCACCGATATGCCCAACAGGGCCGAGTGGCGGGTCGCCCGGCGTTTGCCGCCCTTGAGGTTAAGTTCACCCACAATCTGGGCGCCGGCTTCGGCTAGCAGCACCACCGAGTTATCGGCAGCCGCAACCTCGGCCAAAAGTTGCTGCTCTTCGGCCAGGGTGAGGGTAAATTCAGCGGTGGTGAGGGGAATGTGAAGATTGGGTTCGGCCAGGAGTTGCTGGACGTAGGCAATGAGGTTGGCGGCGTCGTCAGGTTGGGCCGGGCGAATGACCAGCGGGGTCAAGCGGATGCCCCTTTAGTTGGAAGAGCCGTGACTCAGTTTAGCGGCATCACCCATCACGCGGGTGTAAAACACATTGGTTTGCTGAGATTGATCGCCCTGCGCTACCACCACAAAGAGCATGGTCGCCGTATTGCCTTCCTGCTTGCCAAACAGGCAAAAAGCCCCTACCTCTTTGCTCTGCTCGTCGGTGGTGTTGCCGGTGCAGCCAGGCGCATTAGGCGCGTTCCAACCGGCTTCTTTCATCCGTTCGATGGTGTAAAAATCGGTCACATCTTTGGCAGCTTTGGTGGTGTTAAAGGCGATAAATTCCATGGAGCCGTTTTGGTCGCCCGCTTCCGACATGGTTTGTTTCGTCGCGGCCTGGATAATGAGCCGGATGGGCAGCGGCAGTTCAATGTCAACTTTGGTCAGCCCGTCCATGGGCGGCACATCAGGCCACAACTCGGCCGCTTGACCACCCGATGGAGCCACGCTGTCAACCGCTTTGTTGACCGCCCTGTCAATCAGGCCGCATCCCAGGATAAAGATCAGGCTCACTACCATCGCCAGAGAAATTAAAATTTTCATAGTTTCCCCCTATTTTGATTTTTGAAAGAATAGTGTACTCCTTCTCAAGATAGGTTAATTGTGATCCAAAAGTGGTCAAATTACAAGCCTGAAATTTATCCTATTCTTCACCCTTAAATTGCCACCGCCTCACCGATTTGGGCCGAGCGATAGGCCGCCTCCAACACCCGCAGCGACCACAGCACATCCGGCCCGTTGGGCGACGGCTCTTTGTCGTGGAGGATGCAGTCTATAAAGTGATCCATTTGGGCCTGGTACATGGGCAAATCGCACTGCTGCTGGCGTTTGGGCATGTCCGGTTTGGTCACGCTCCACACCCCCTCGATGGAGCTTTGAAGTTCGGCGGGCAGGATACGGGCGTAACCTTGCGTGCCGTAAGCCTGGGTATAGCCTTCCAATCCATCGGCGTAAAGATGATACCAGCCGGCCTCAATCAAGCCGACCACCCCGCCCTCAAATTCCAGCATCACCGTGGCCGTATCATCGAGCGGGATGTCTTTGAAATGAGTCCCCACGTTGGCAAACACTTTGACCGGCCTGGCCCCGCCCAAAATGTGGCGCAAGGTGTCAATGGAGTGAATGCCCATATCGGCCAGCGCGCCGCCGCCGGCAAATTCCGGGGTGACAAACCAACTGCCCGCCTTGGGGCCATCGTACAGCCAAATAGCGTGGGATTTGACCTTAAAAATTGTACCCAGGCGGCCGTTGGCAATCAAATCACGCAGCCAGACCGTTTCCCGGTCAAAGCGCCACATGTGGGCGATCATCAGCTTGTGGCCGCTGCGCTCGGCGGCGGCGATCATGTGCTCCCCTTCGGCCACGTTCATAGCCATCGGCTTTTCGCACAGCACGTGCTTGCCCGCCTCTAGCATTTGAATCGTTACCGGGGCGTGCAGGTAATTGGGCAGACCATTCACCACCGCATCAATGTCAGGGTCAGCGGCCATTTTTGCAAAATCGGTGTAAGTTTTGGGGATGTTAAAATCCGCCGCCAGCCGTTGCAGCGACTCCGGGCGATGATTGGCCGCCGCCACCACCTCCGCCAGGGGATGGTTCCGCAGCACCGGCAGGTGAAAGTCTCGGTTGATAATACCCGTGCCGAGAACGCCGATACGTAGTTTGCTCATAATTTACCTCATACTATGGTAATTGGTAATTGCGCTCTGCGTGCCTTCGGCAGATTGGAGATTGGTAAATAGAGATTGATTTTAATCTCCAATCTCCAATCTCCAATCTTCCTACCCAAGAACCTCATCCAAATTATCAAACACCTTGCGGAAGGCGGCGACGTAATGCTCCATCAATTCCAAATCCTGAAGATAGATAGGATACGGTTCGGTGTTGACGATGATAGAGGTGTCCATGAGCCGCAACGCCTGGGGATACTCCTCCGGGTTGTATGTGACGCGCGGCGCTTCGCCCTTTGGCATCCAGGGCGCGCCCTGCACATAACCCTCGTTGAGTCGCTGGAACACGGGAAAGGAGGTCAGCGGGGTGACGTGCCAGACAGTGGCCTCGACGCCTTCGGCCTCCAGGGCGTCGAGCAGCAAGTTGCGAAAATCGGCCGCCGGAATTTTCAGCCCCAACACCTCCGGGTCAAAGCGCAGGCGATATTTATGGTAGATGGTCGTCCGGTCGTCGGGGACGTAGGGCGGCAGCAGGCCGGGGATTTGGCCCAATTCGGCGCTGAGGTATTGGCCGTTGCGTTGAGCGATGTCATTGTAGCGGGGCAGGCGCTTGAGCTGGCTGCGGGCAAAGGCGGCGGGCAGCTCCTGGGTGCGGTAATTCCAGCCGATGGTGAAGCTGTAGTAGGGCCGGATTTTCTCTTTGTCAGCCAGCACCTTCTCGCCAAAGGTGCGCACCATCTTGGCCCGCTCGGCATACTCTTCGTTGTCGGTGTTGATAAAGCCGCCCTCGCCGCCGGACAGGTTCTTGGTGGCGTTCAGGCTAAAGCAGGCCATCTCGCCAATCGTGCCGCACATGCGGCCTTTGTAGGTGGAGCCGTGGGCCTGGCAGGCATCCTCGATGACGGTCAGGTTGTATTTTTTGCCCAGGGCCAGCAGTTCATCCATATCGGCGGGCAGGCCGTGGATATGCACCGGCAGCAAGGCTTTGGTGCGCTCGGTAATCTTGGCCTCAATCTGGCTGGCGTCAATGTTGTAGGTACGCGGGTCAATATCCACAAAAACCGGCCAGGCGTTCTGTTGCAGAATCGGATGAAAGCTGCCGGAAAAGGAAAACGCGGTGGTAATGACCTCATCGCCGGGGCCAACGCCTGCCGCAAACAGGGCCGAGTGAATGGCGGCCGTGCCGCTGTTAAAACTGAGCACATATTTGCTGCCGGTAAATTCGGCCCACTCTCGCTCCAGGCCGGTCGCCTCCGGCCCGTGGACGCCGGTCAGGATGCCGCGCTCCAACACGCCCAGCACCGCCTCTTTATCCTCCGGGGTAATCTCCGGCCATTTTTTCTTCAATCCATCCGGCACGGTTTTGGGGCCACCGCGCAGGGCAAGTTTGCCATTCATAGGGAAAATCCTCCAATAATAGAATACTATATGATCTCGTAGTGCGTGGTGCGGGGTGCGTGGTCCGTAGTTGACCCACCACCCCCCACCTTCCGGGTGACAATTAGGTCCACAACTCAGGACGCGCCC
>CAZDMM010000296.1:0-2644 GCA_964505845.1 uncultured Caldilineaceae bacterium | reverse complement strand
GGGCTGTTTTGCATTTCATTGGAAAAACCCCCAATTAATACAATCCTTTATTTGACGGTGGTGGGGGGTGGGGGGTGGGTTATCTTTTGTACCGGCACCACGCACCACGTACCGTGTCACATTTCGGTCAAGAACTCTGCACTCGCCACCACCACCTTCATACACTCATCCGTCAAGGCGTGGCGCAGGGCGGCTTCGGCCTGCTTAACCGGGTAGCGGTGGGTGACGAATTTATGCAGCGGATAGTGCTGCCGGTAGCGCCGCAAGGCTTGCAGGCTGGGGGCGTAGGCAGTGGCGGCCTCGCCGTTGATGCCGATGAGCCGCACATTTTTGGAGCAGAGCAGGTGCGGGTTGATGGGCACCGGCCCCATATCGCTGAAGTTGCCACACTCGATGTAAAAGCCGCCGGGGCGGAGCAGGTTCAAGCCTTCCGGCACAGCCTCCGGCACACCGGCGCACTCGGCCACTACATCTGCGCCGCGGCCGCCGGTCCAGCCCCGCACCGCTTCGAGCCGCTGGCGCGAGTCGGTCTGGCTCAAATTCAGGGCAAAATCCGCGCCCATCTCCAGGGCCATGTGCAGCCGCAAAGCCGAGCGGTCAATGGCGATGATGTTGCCTGCGCCCAGCATGCGGGCTTTGATGACGTGGCACAAGCCCAGCGGGCCGACGCCCTGCACCACCACCGTATCGCCAAAGCGAAAACCCTCGCAATCCACCGCCGAAAACTGCTTGGCTTTGTCCAGGCCGGTGGTCACGGCCATCAGCTCGGTCAGCACGGCGATTTCGCTGGGCAGGTCATCCGGCACTTTGAACAGATAGCTGCCGGGCAGAGCGTACAGGTAATCGGCCCAGCCGCCAAAGAGATGGGGCGGGTTGGCCGCGCTCAAGCTGTTGCCGTAATCCTGCAAGTGGGCGCAGTAGTAATACTCAAAGCCGTGGCGGCAGTAATAACATTTGCCGCACACCAAGTTGGGCGCAACTACCACCCGGTCGCCCTCCCGCAGCGGTTGGCCGGCAAAGTCCAGCAGTGGCTCGCTGGAGGGGCCGATAGCGGCAATCTGGCCCACATTCTCGTGGCCGGGGATGACCGGGAAAGGAATGGTGCGCTCGTGCTCCGTGCCGGCGTATTGGGTGGTAAAGCCGCTAAAGGTGTGCTTGTCGGTGCCGCAAATGCCCGACATTTCCATTTTAATCAGAACTGCGCCCGGTTCCGGCTCCGGCAGGGGAAAACTCTGGATTTCCATGTGCCAGGGGGCCAGAATCACGGCGGCTTGGACGGTGTTTGTCATCGAAACGTCTCGTTTTCTATCATCAACTGGGCCGGGATGAGGGGATGAGGGGATTTTTACAAAAAAATTATCCCCCAATCCCGGCTCATAGTATTCTCACGACTCCCGCTCCCCTGTAATCAACTCTGAAATATCATCCGCCGTGAGTTCCTCACGGGTGTATGTGCCGACTCGCTTGCCGTGACGGATGACGGTGTAGCGGTCGGCCACCTGCATGACGTGGTGGACGTTGTGGGTGATAAAAATCACCGATAGCCCCTGCGCTTTGGCGTTGAGGGTATATTCCAGTACCTTGCGCGACTCGGCTACGGACAGAGCCGAGGTCGGCTCATCCAGGATGAGTAGCTTGACCCCAAAATGGACGGCCCGGCCAATGGCGATGGATTGGCGCTCGCCGCCGGAGAGTTTGCCCACCTTCTCGTTGGCCGAGCGAATCTTGATGCCGATGTCGGCCAGAGCCTGGCGGGTCTCGCGGGCCATGCGTCCCATGTCCAGCCAGCGGAAAGGGCCGATGGGCCGAGCCGGTTCACGCCCCAGGAAGAAGTTGCGGCCAATGCTCATGGAGTTGACCAGGGCCAAATCTTGGTAAACCGTCTCGATGCCCAGCATGCGGGCGTCGTGCGGAGTGCGGATTTGCACCGGCTGGCCCTCAATATAAATTTGGCCCTCGCTGGGGGTGTGGACGCCGGTCAAAATCTTAATCAGGGTAGACTTGCCCGCCCCGTTGTCGCCCAGCAAGGCCATCACCTCCTGCCGCCGCACCTCAAAATTGACCTTCTCCAGGGCCGTCACCTGGCCAAAGCGCATGGTAATCTGCTCCATCTTGACGACGGGATGTTCACTGCCATTGGCTTGTGTCATTACACTGCTCCCACATTAAAACGTGAAACGTAAAACGTAACGGTTTTCACTCAAAATCATTACGCTTTACGCTTTACGTTTTTTAACGAATCAACTCACATTAACCGCCCTCGTATCCACTCATTCAACAGCGCCGCGCCGACGATGGTGACGCCGACGACGGCGGCAAAGTTGTCTGAGGGAAAACCGAGCAGAACCACGCCGGAGCGCAGGGTGTCAATCAGCAAAACACCCAACAAGCCTCCGACAATGCTGCCGGTTCCGCCGGTCAGCATGGTGCCGCCGACCACCGCCCCGGCGATGGCGGTCAGTTCCACCGCCGCGCCGGTGGCTACAAAGACCGAGGCAAACTGGCTAAAGGTCAGTACCCCGGCCAGGCCGGCCAGCGCCCCGGTGAGGGCAAAACAGGCAATCTTGACCAGTTTAACATTTACCCCCTGGGCGAGCGCAGCCTGTTTGTTGCCCCCCACCGCAAAAATGTGATTCCCAAAGCG
>CAZDMM010000295.1:0-8427 GCA_964505845.1 uncultured Caldilineaceae bacterium | reverse complement strand
TATTTTCTAAGGAGACAATTTTGACTATCCGTCTAGCCACCGACATCGGCGGAACCTTTACCGACCTGGTTGCTTTTGATGAGGCCAGCGGGCGAGTCGAGCTGGGCAAGGCTGCCAGCACGCCGCACGACTTTGCCCAGGGTATCCTCGATGCCGTAGTCTCCTCGCCGGTTACGCTCCACGACGCGGCTTACTTTGTGCATGGCTGTACGGTGGTCATCAATGCCATCACCGAGCGCAGCGGGGTTAAAACGGCCCTGATCACCACCGCCGGTTTTAGGGATGTGCTGGAAATTGGGCGGGGCAACCGGCCCGACATGTACAACTTGCGCTTTCAGAAGCCGGTTCCGTTTGTGCCGCGTTACCTCCGCTTTGAGGTGCGGGAACGGGTCAACAGCAAAGGCCAGGTGCTGCTTCCGCTGCACCTGGACGATTTGGAAGCGATTATCGCCCGCTGCCGGGCGGAGCAGGTGGCGGCGGTAGCGGTCTGTTTGCTGCATGCTTATGCCCACCCCGAGCACGAGCGCCGGGTGGCTGCGGCGCTGGCCGAACGCCTGCCAGGGGTAGCCGTCACCATTTCCAGTGATATTACCCAGGAGTGGCGCGAATATGAGCGCACCAGCACGGCGGTTTTGAACGGCTATGTGATGCCGATTGTGCAGCGCTATCTGGATAGTTTAGAGGTGGTGACTCGTGAGCGCGGCATGACATGCCCGTTGCATGTCATGCAATCCAATGGAGGCACCGCTTCCTTTGGCCTGGCCAAGCAGCGACCGATTTATTTGATTGAGTCCGGGCCGGTGGCCGGCGTCATCGGCGCGGCCGCTATAGGCCAGGCTAGCGGTGAACCGAATATTATCTCCTTTGATGTGGGCGGCACTACGGCCAAATGTTCTCTGGTGGAACGGGGCGAGCCAAAAACGACCACCGAATATCGGGTGGAGTGGACGCCGCTCTTTCCCGGCTATCCGGTTAAAACGCCGGTGGTGGATATTGTGGAAATTGGCGCAGGCGGCGGTTCGATTGCCTGGTTTGACGCAGGCGGGGTGCTGCGGGTGGGGCCAAAAAGCGCCGGGGCGGATCCCGGCCCCGCCTGTTACGGCCAGGGTGGGACGGCTCCTACCGTAACCGACGCCAAACTGATTGCCGGGGTCATCAATCCAAACTATTTCCTGGGCGGCAAATTGCCGGTTTACCCGGAGTTAGCTCGCCAGGCCATGCAGCCCATCGCCGACCGCCTGGGCGCGACAGTGGAGCAGGCCGCCAACGGGATTATCCGCATGGTCAACGCCAATATGACCGAGGCGCTCAAACTGGTCTCGGTGCGGCGCGGCTACGATCCCCGAGATTTTGCCTTGGTGGCTTTTGGGGGTGGGGGCGCCATGCACGCCGCGGCCCTGGCCCAAGAGCTGCGCATGAAAAAGGTCATCATCCCGCCTCATCCCGGCCATTTTTCGGCCTGGGGCATGCTGGTCACGCAGCCCCGCCTGGATTTAGTCTGGACTCGAGTCTATCGCACCCATGCGGTAGATGGGGCTGAAGTTGAAGCCAATTTTGCGGAGTTGGAAGCTATGGCTCACGCCCGGCTGGCTACAGAGGGGGAGGGTCAGGGGCCAATCTACTTTCAGCGCAAGGCCGACCTGCGCTATCACGGCCAGGAGCACGCGGTCTCCGTGAGCGTGGGCGCTAATCCCTTGAGCGTGGCTCAAATTGAGCAGGATTTTCACACCGCGCACGAGCGGCTGTACACCTTTCGGCTGGCCGATACGCCGGTGGAGTTTGTCAATTTTCACATCGCTGCCTTCCGGCAAGTTGCCACGCCGAAAATCGCTCGGCTAGACCTTCCAGGTTTTCGCGCAGCGTACCTGGAAGGTCTCTCATCAGGCCGGCGTATGGTGGATTTTGATATTGACGGCATCCATGAAACGGCCATTTATGAGCGTGAACAACTCCCTGCCGGTTTTGTCGCTACCGGCTCGCTGATTGTCGAAGAACCTGCCGCCACTACCCTGGTTCATCCGGGCCAGGGTTTAGAGGTGGATGAGGTAGGGAATTTGGTTATTCATTTGAAATTATGAGTATTTCCCACTTGGCGTGGACACCTCGTTGCGAAACTGAGTTTCGCAACGCAATTGGGTGTCCAAACTGAGTTTGGACACCAGCCAGGGGGCCTTTGGCTCAACAAAGTGAACGGGCCGTATAGGCCGAAAAATCCCTGAGAACGTGGCTGGTGGTTTTAGGGGATTCTTCACTTCGTTCAGAATGACATGTGGATTTTGTAATGAAAGGGGGAAGTTTATAGTCAATACGTTTTATCCAGCGGGGCCATTGGCTCCACCTTATGTTTTATCAACCATAAATCCAGAAGTAGGAGGAAGAGTATGAATACAAAAAAATCGCGCTTGTTTAGCCTGTCTGGGCTAATCACGATGCTGGTAGTGGTTTTAGCTTTGGTCCTGGCGGCGTGCAGCCAGGCGACCCCCGCCCAGCCGGCCGACTCGTCCGGGGGTAGTTCGTCCGGCGGCGCGGCGGAAGAGAGCAAGCCGGCCGAAGCCGCAAAAAGTGGGGAGAAAATCCTCATTGTGGCCGTAGATGGCGATGTGGATACCTTTGACCCTTGCTGTACCGTTGGCACCAAAACCTCTCAAACCACCATCCAAAACACCTTTGACCAATTGACTCAATATGCCCAGGTAGAAAAGAGCCTCCCCGATGGTACCAAGTATATGACTGTAGACACCGGCAAAATCGAGGGTATGCTGGCCGAGAGCTGGTCGCAAGAAGGGAATGTCGTCACCTTTAAACTGCGCAAAGGGCTAAAATTTCAGAACGGCGACCCCATCACCGCTCAAACTATCGTAGATGGCTACAAGCGTATTTTTGAAGTCGGTGGTTTGTCCTCCTTCTTGCTGATTATGGGTTCCGTTACCAAGCCGGAGCAGTTCAAAGCGGTGGATGACCTGACCATCCAGATGACGATGGACACGCCCAACAACCTGGTCAACCTCAACAACGTGATGCACAACACCAGCACCGTTGACCCCAAGGAAATAGCTGCGCACAAAACCGACGCCGATCCCTGGGCCGGCGACTATTTTAAGAAAAGTTTAGCCACCGGCAACGGCCCCTTTATGCTGGAAGAGTATGTCCCCGGCGACCGGATTGTGTTGAAAGCCTGGGATGATTATTACGGTGGACGAGCCAAGTTGGACAAGGTGATTGTCAAGATTGTGCCCGACCCGGCGCAGCGAGTGCTATTGCTCAAGCGCGGCGAAGTGGATATGATTATGATTCCGCCGGTCAAGGATTTGGATGACCTGAAAAAAGACCCCAATATCAAGGTGGTCTCCGTGCCCAGCACCCAAAACCGCATGGTGGAGATGAATAACGCTATCCCTCCGTTTGACAATAAGCTGGTGCGTAAGGCGGTAGCCTATGCCATTCCGTATGACACCCTGCTCAAAGAAGTATGGCGTGGTTATGCCAGCCAGCTCAAAAGCCCCATTGCCAATGGTACCCCCACCTCCGATTTCTCTTCCTGGGCTTATGATACCAACCCTGATAAAGCCAAAGAACTGCTGGCCGAAGCCGGTTTCCCCGAGGGCAAGGGACTGCCGCCCATCAAATTGAGCATCCGCATCGGCACCGAGGAAGATGAGCGCGCCGCCGTCTTTATTCAAGACGCCCTCAGCAAAATCGGCATGAACGTGGAGATTGAAAAACTGGCCTTTGCTACCTTCCAGGAGAAGGAAGCCAAGCGGGAATTGCAGATGTTCATTGACGAGTGGATTTCTTGGGTCAATGATCCCTACTACCACCTGAGCTGGATTTACAGTTCCACCAGCCCCCTGGTTTACACCAACTACAAGAATGAGCGGGTGGATGAACTGATTGCCAAGTATACCCTGTGGGCCGGCGATCCGAAGGAACGCGATGAGGCCAGCAAGGAAATCCAAAAATTAATCATTGACGATACACCCATCGTCTACCTGTTAGCCCCCAACTTCAATGTAGCGATGCGCTCCAATGTAACGGGCTATGTCTATTACAATGATGAGTTGAATCGTTACTATTATATGGATAAACAATAGCAGTTTTACGTGGTGCGTGGTGCGTAGTCCGTTTTTCCTACGTACCACGCACTACGCACCACGGGAAGTCCCATGAGACTCATTCGCTACACCATCCGGCGCATATTGTTGTTAGTCCCGGTATTACTGGCAGCGGTTTTTATCGCCTTTTTCCTGACACGCATCCTGCCCGGCAACCCCATTGACCGGGTGGTGCCGCCCTACATCAGCCAGGAACGCCGGGACGAAATGAAGCGACAAGCCGGTCTGGATAAACCCTTTTATGTGCAATTTGTGGTCTATCTGGCCGATTTGGCCCGGGGCGACATGGGCGTTTCTTATACTACAGCCCAGGAAGTCTCCAAAGATTTGAGGGAGCGATTCCCGGCCACCTTTGAACTGGTCACGATTGCTATGATTCTGGCTATTGGCCTGGGCATTCCGATTGGGGTGGTCAGCGCCATCAGCAAAGACCGCTGGCCTGACCATGTAGGCCGGGTGATTTCGGTGCTGGGCGTCTCGATGCCCATTTTCTGGCTGGCCCTGGTCTTATTGTATCTCTTTTTTTACCGTTTGGAGTGGGCCCCCGCCCCGCTGGGCCGGATTTCGGCGGTGCTCTCTGCCCCCCAATTTATTACCGGCCTGTATACGGTTGACTCCCTGTTGACCGGCAACTGGGAAGTCTTTAAATCAGCCACCACCACGCTGATCCTGCCGGTGATCACGCTGGGGTTTACGGCCATGGCCCCCATTGCACGCATGTCTCGCTCCAGCATGATCGAGGCGTTGGAATCGGAGTATATCCGCACCGCCATCTGTATGGGCCTGCCCAAACGGGTGATATATTTTCAGCACGCCTTTAAAAATGCGCTGTTACCCATTATCACCATTATTGCGGCTGTATATGGTTATGCCCTCGGCGGGGAGGTGCTGGTGGAGTACATTTTTGCCTGGCCGGGCCTGGGGCTATATGTTTTCAATGCTATCCTGGCCAGCGACTTCCCGGCCATCCAGGGCTTTATTATCCTGGTCACCGCCATTTATGTCTTAATTTATTTGGCGTTAGATTTAGTCACCGTTCTGCTTGATCCGCGGGTGGAGTTTTAACAGAGTAACAGAGTAACAGAGTAGCAGGTAGCAAAGTAGCAAACCCTGCAACCCTGCAACCTTGCAACCCTGCAACCCTGCAACCTTGCAACCCTGCTACCCTGCTACCTGGTTTAAGGAAGTAACCAATGTCCGTAGAACCTATTGGAGAGCTAACCACTTATCGCACCACCGTTGCCAGCGAAGGGCTAAGTGATATTCTTTATTCGCTGCGGCGCAACCCCATCACGGTGATTGGCCTCAGCATCATTTTGGGGATTGCCTTGTTAGGGCTGTTGGCTCCCGTTCTGGCTCCCTATGGCCCGGTGGAAAAAAACCTCCTCCACACCTCCGAGCCGCCCAGCGCCGAATTCTGGCTGGGTACCGATTCCTTTGGGCATGACATTTACTCCCGCATTCTCTACGGAGCCAGGCTCGATCTCCTCATTGCCGTTTCTGCCATTGCAGTCTCGATGGTCATCGGTTCATTTTGGGGGGCCATTGCCGGCTTTGTGGGCGGAATCGTAGACGAAGCCACCATGCGCACGATGGATATATTGCAAGCCTTTCCGCGTTTTATTTTTGCCATGGGCGTCGCTTACGCCCTCGGCCCTGGCTTGATTACGGTAATTGTCGCCACCGCCACCCTCAATGTGCCGGGCTATGCTCGCCTGATGCGCGGGATGATTATGTCGCTCAAGCAACGCCAATTTGCCCTGGCAGCCAAAGCCGCCGGAAATCCTCCCCCCAGGGTACTCTTCCGGCACTTATTACCCAACAGCCTGGCCCCGATTTTTGTCATGTCTACCCTGCACTGCGGCTGGGCCATCTTAGAGGCCGCCGGCCTCAGCTTTATCGGCCTGGGTGTACCCGTGCCAACGGCGGAGTGGGGGGTGATGATCAATATCGGCTTGCAAGACTTTTTGCGCGGCTATTGGTGGAGTTACACCTTTCCGGGTATTGCCATTGCCATCGCCGTGCTGGGCTTCAACCTGGTCGGCGACGGCCTGGACGACATCCTTGACCCGCGCCGGAAATAAGGAAACTCCGTGTCAGGTGTCAGGTGTTAAAGTGTTACCTGACACTTGACACCTGACACCGGAGCACTTGATAGAGGTACTCTTTGACCACTCAAACCGAAACTTTACTCGAAATTCGCAATTTGCAAACCCACTTCTTCACCCGGCGCGGGGTGGTGAAAGTGCTGGATGGGCTGTCCCTCTCGGTTAAGCGGGGGCAGATTGTTGGGCTGGTAGGTGAAACCGGGGCCGGCAAATCGGTCACCGGCTTTTCGATTATGCGGCTGGTGCGCAAACCGGGACGCATCGTTGGCGGCGAGATTTTACTGAACGGCCGCGACCTGCTCAAACTTTCTGATGACGACATGCGCCAGGTGCGGGGTACCGAAATCGCCATGATTTTCCAGGACCCTCGCGCCGCGCTCAATCCGGTGATTCCGGTAGGCAAGCTGTTGGAGCAGGTGCTGCTCTATCGCCGGGGCATGAGTGGCTCACAAGCGCGGGCCGCCGCCCTGGATTTGTTGAAGATGGTTCACCTGAGCGACCCGCAGCAGCGCCTCAACGCCTATCCCCACCAGCTTTCCGGCGGCATGTGCCAGCGCATTATGATTGCCCTGGCCCTGGCCTGCCAGCCCGACCTGCTCATCGCCGATGAGCCGACCACCGGCCTGGATGTGACCATTCAACGCCAAATCGTCCTGCTGCTCAAAGAATTGCGTGACCGGATGGGCGCCACCCAGATTATCGTGACCCACGACCTGGGCCTGGCCGCCGAACTGTGCGACGCCATCGCGGTGATGTATGCCGGCGATGTGGTCGAGTTTGCCCCGGTGGAGGAGCTTTTCAACCGGCCCCGCCACCCCTACACCATCGGCCTCATGCGCTCGCGCCCGCTCTTTGGCGACCGCCGGGACATCGCCACCATCGGCGGCGCCGTAGCGAATTTTACTAACCCACCCGCCGGCTGTCCCTTTCATCCGCGCTGCGATTTTGCTTTTGAGCGCTGTACGCAGCAAAAGCCGGCCCCTTTTCAAGTTGGCCCCAATCATACCAGCCAATGCTGGCTGCTGGATACCCCCCTATGACCGAGATTCTCAAAGTTCAAAATCTCAAAAAATATTTTCCCATTCGTACCGGCATGTTCAGCCACACTCCCTTGCGGGCCGTGGACGATGTTTCCTTTGAGGTTCGGCCCGGCGAGACGGTCGGTTTGGTGGGTGAAAGCGGCAGCGGCAAATCCACGTTGGGCTTGTGTATTTTGCGCTTGATTGAGCCGACCGAGGGTCGAGTTCTGTTGGAAGGCGACGATATTACCCAGGCCAACGGAGCCAAATTGCAGGCGCTGCGCCAACGCTTCCAGATGGTCTTTCAAGACCCGCTCGACTCGCTCAACCCGCGCATGACCGTGAGCGAGATGGTGGGCGAACCCTTGATTTTGCACGGCCTCGCTTCGAGTCGAGAGGTGAAGGAAAAGGTCTTAGCCTTATTTCGGCGGGTCAACCTGGGGGCGGAGCATTTGGGGCGCTATCCCCACCAGCTTTCCGGCGGGCAGCGCCAGCGGGTGGCCATTGCTCGCGCCCTGGCTACCAACCCCAAACTGATTGTGCTGGATGAACCAACCTCGGCCCTGGATGTGTCGGTGCAGGCCCAGTTATTGAATTTGCTGCGCCACCTGCAAGCCGAATTACAACTCTCATTTATCTTCATCTCCCACGATTTGGCGGTGGTCAGCCATTTGTCCGACCGGGTGGCGGTGATGTATCTGGGCCAGATTGTCGAGTTTGGCCCCACCGGCGAAGTCTTCCGCAACCCGCGCCACCCCTACACCATGGCCCTGCTCTCGGCCATTCCCGGTGAAAAATTACTCGACGAGCGCCGGCGCATCGTTTTAAGCGGCGAGATTCCCTCACCCCTGTACCCGCCCAAGGGCTGTCGTTTTCACACCCGCTGCCCTTTTGTCAAGCCGGAGTGTCGCACTCACCCCCAGGTCTTGCGCCAGGTTGAAGGCGACCACCAGGTAGCCTGCGACCGGGTTTTTGAAGGCGTCATCCCCTCCTTTTGGGTGGAAGGCGGCCGCGGTGAGCAGCTCACCGATATTATCCAAAATGCCCAATCGTTCCTGCAAGAGCGACGGCAACGAACATAAGGAGTTACGGACCACGCACCACGCATTATGACATAGTGCGTGGTGCGTGGTCCCTTATTGTATTTCACAAAGTTTATTTTCGAGGGAGATGGTAAATGAAACGTCT
>CAZDMM010000294.1:0-8431 GCA_964505845.1 uncultured Caldilineaceae bacterium | reverse complement strand
ATCAGGGTCAGGCCGAGGCCCGTTTTAATAAAGTCTATAAATCTATATTTGCCCGGCCCGTACACCAGCAGGCAGGCTGGTTCAAAAGGGGTAATAAAAGAAATCGAGGCGGCCAGCATGATGGCTATGGCAAAGGTGCGCGGATTGACGCCCAATTGTTGGGCAGCGTTGAGAGCCACCGGCAAAACCACCAGCGCCGCCGCCGCATTAGACATCGGCTGAGTCAATAAAATCGTCAGGGCAAAAAAACCGGCCATAACCGCCATCACCCCAAAGGGTTTCAACATGATAAGCAGCCCCTGGGCTAAAAATCCGGCCGCCTCGGTTTTTTCCATCGCCACCCCAAAAGCGGTCATCCCTCCGATGAGGATGATTAGCCGCCACTCCACAAAGGTATAGGCTTCTTCCACGGTAATACAGCCAAATAAGAGGGTTAACACCGCCGCCGCCAAAAAAGCAATAGACAGCGGCAGCCAACCCAACCCTCCCAGTAAGAGGCCAAGCCCCAAAAAAGCCAGCGTGTACAGTCCCTTGCGCTGCCGGCGCAGGGGCGGGTTCATCTTCTGTAACACCCAAAAGTCTGAGCTGCGCTGCCAAAAATCCAGGCGCTCCGCTGCGCCCTGCACCAGCAGCAAATCGCCCAATTGCAGCCTGATGCGCCCAATCTGGTCGCGCAAAGACTGGCCGTGACGATAAACAGCCAGCACGGTCAAATCATATCGCTGCCGAAAGTTGGCGCTTTTAAGGGTATGACCAACCAAATTTGAGTGGGGGATAATTAAGGCTTCGGCAATTTTAATATCGCCATTTTGTAAATCACGATCCCCCAAGCGCAAATCGGCCTTAATTTCAATCCCGGTCGTACTCTTAACTTTGATCAGGTCCTCTAATTTGCCCTCCACCAGGAACACATCGTCGGCCTCGATGGTGGAACGTGAGGTAGGGATGAACCGGCCCTGGCCGCGCAGCACCGCCAGAATCCTAAACCCCAACCCGGCCAGGTCAGACTCAAAAATTTTTTGCCCAATCAGGTGGGAGCCTGGCACAATAATAATCTCGCTCAGATATTCATGGATGGCGTAGGCTTCGGTCAGGTTTTTTTCTTGATAATCAGGCAGCAAGTGCTGCCCCACCACCAGCATATAAATGATGCCAACCCCCACAATGAGCAAACCGATAGGGGTCAGTTCAAACAAACCCAGCGGCGGCATGCCGGCCTGGGCCATGTAGCCGCTGATGGCAACATTGGTCGAAGTTCCAATCAAAGTGCAGGTGCCGCCCAGGATCGAGGCGTAGGCCAGCGGCAGCAGCAGTTTGGAGGGGCTAACTTTGGCCTGCTGCGCCACGCCCATCACCGGCGCCATAAATACCGCCGTAGTGGTGGTGTTATTCATAAAGGCCGACAGGCCGCTTACGATGGCCATGATAGTCAAAAGCAGGCGCTTGAGGCTGCCCTGAGCGATCACATACAGGCGAGCGCCGACCTCGTCCATGAGGCCGGTTTGCCGCAAGGCTCCACTGAGGATAAAAATAGAAACCAGGATAATGATGATATCACTACTAAAGCCGGCAAACGCCTCGGCCGGGGTGAGGATACCGGTCGCCACCAGCCCAATGAGCAGCATGGCCGTCACCACATCCACCGAAATAGTCTCCCGTGTAAACAGGACGATCGCCAGCACCAGCAAGCCTAAAACAATAGCAATTTGCATAGTTTTATTATACTATTTTTTATGGTAGCTGAAAGCCTTGTATAATTGGCTGCCAGCGCCTCTGGCAATCAATCAACCATAAACAGCCGAAGGAATTATGACAAAATTTGATCCCACTAACCCACCGCCACCGTTAATGGTCAGTGAACCCGGCTCTTTTGCTTACCGCACCATGACCACCCGCTTTCCGGCCATCGTGCAAAATGTTCTGGCCGATCACGCCGGCCAATATCCCGACTCCATCAAGCGTAACCTGCAAGCCCTGCACGACGAGCTGGCCCAAAATCAAGTGGTTAGCCCGCTAGAAACGGCCGCCCCCGACGGCCCGGACTGGCAGGCAGTCTGGCAGCCGCACCGGGGCAAACGCTGGCTGGAGCTGCCCTGGTATTTTGCCGAGGCCTTCTTTTACCGCCGCTTGTTGGAAGCGGCCAATTATTTTGGAAGTAGCGTAGAGGCGCAGAGGCGCAGAGGCGAGGCAAAATCGGGAGGTGAAGCCAATATTTCCGGTCGCCCGTCCCCCGTCCCCGGCCAAACCCTGGCCCCTGGAGCAAACACAAAAGATTGGGTCGGGGTTGACCCCTACCTGCCCCGCAAACAGGCCGAATTAGCCGGCGAGCTTCCCTGGCAAGTTCTGGCGGCGGCCCTGGCGCACGCCCCCGATGGCTCGACCGCCAGCCTGGGCGCGCTCCTGCATCACTGCGTGTGGGGCAATCGGGTTGACTTGAGCTATACGAAGGTAATGGAAACTTCTGGGGGGCGCATCACCCTGGCCCGCGAACAGGAGAATCTGGTGGTGGATGACACCGAGGCGGTGCTGGACTATTTGCAGAGGCGCAGAACGGGAGCAAATGGGCAAGCGATTTTGACTGCTGACGGTCAGCCGTCAGCGGCCGGCGGTCGGATTGATTTTATCTGCGACAACGCCGGCACCGAACTTTTGATGGACCTGGCGCTGGCCGATTTTTTGCTGCACTGGGATTGGGCGCAGCAGGTCACTTTGCATGTCAAAGCTCACCCCACCTATGTTTCGGATGCGACGGTAGCTGATGTGACCATGACCATCGCCGCGATGAAGGCCCGCCAGGGTGCTGAGTTTGGCGGATTGGCGACCCGCCTGGAAAGGTATCTGGCTCAATCACAGTTGCAGCTACGGTCCGATATTTTCTGGAATAGCAGCCGCTTTTTCTGGGAAATCCCGCCGGCCCTGCAAACGGAACTTAGCCAGGCGGCGCTGGTCATCATCAAAGGCGACGCCAATTACCGCCGCCTGCTGGGCGACAGCCGCTGGCCGACCACCGTTCCCTTTGTCCAGGCCGCCCCCTATTTTCCGGCCCCCTTTGTCACGCTGCGCACCCTCAAATCCGATCCCATTGTGGGCCTGCCGCCTGGTCTGGCCGAGCAGCTCGACCGGCTCGACGCCGAATGGCGGGTCAACGGGCAGCGGGGAGTCATCCAGTTTGTTAGTTCGCAACAAGATTCATAACGAAAAGGAGTCGAAGCTTTAGCTGAGCGCCCCAGTAGATTGCTCGGCTAAAGCCTCGACTCCAACCAGTACGCAATTCAGAAACCCGTTTTCTTAAAGAAAACGGGTTTCTATGAGAGGTAAGATGGGACTATTGGACTCGTTAAAATCAATCTTTGGCGGTGGGAGTCCCCCTCAAGATGAGGGGTATTGGATTTACGTGCGCTGCCGGCGCTGCGGCGAGGTCATCAAAACGCAGCTGGATTTGCGCAACAACTTAACCGAGAATGACGAGGGGGGGTATTCGGCCACCAAAACCCTGGTTGGCAACCGCCTCTGCTTTGAGCGAATTGAGGTGATGCTCACCTTTGACGTGCAGCGCCGCCTGCTGGAGCGTGAGATTGCGCGGGGCGAGTTCATCACCGCCGAAGAGTTTGAGGCGGCTCAAGCCAAGCAGTGAACCACAGATTTTTGAATTTTTTATCTGTGAAATCTGCGGTTGAATCTTTGCCTCAACATGCGGGGGAGACTATCCGCTCCCCTTACTAATCCCAAACTCTTGCCCGGCATCCCACACCACCTCCCAGAAATACTGCCCCAGGGAGCGCTCCACAAGGAGAAAATAAGTTAAAACCCCGGCCTGGTCGGCCCGTACAATCAAGGTTTTGATTTTGGCGGCGCTGGTTTGGGCCGCGTACAAATGAGGAAACTTGCGCTCCTCAAAATCCAGGCCGCAGATTTTACTCAATACCTCTCGACTCGCCGCGCCGGCCAGTTTTAACACCGCCTTGCCATGCGTCAAATCGGTGGCATGGGCAAAATGCCTGTTCCTGGCAAAATTGTCATCCAATTCAACCGCGCCGGGTAGTTTAGCCCTTGACGACAGGCCAAACAGCACCAACTGGGTGGGCGTCAACCGGGCCAACAGCCCATCGCCGGCTAGCGTCACCTGACCCGGCCTGGCCGGCCTGGCCGTGAATGGCAGCGAGCCGCCCCCCTCTCCCTGGATTAAAGTGACTTGCACGCCGGATAAATCTGATAATTGGAGATTGGACGCTTCGTGTGGCAATTGGTAATTAATAATTGGGCTGCGAAAGATAGGATGATAGGTAGTCATAGCATAAAAGCTCCTCAAAAAGTAGCATTAAGGAGTGCAAAAGCTATAGCTTTTGCACTCCTTAATGTCTAGCGCAAGTGCTGCAAGGCTAGCGCCACCACAGCGACCCAGGACAATACTTTGAATTCACCGGCCAGCAAAGCTGCTTCAATTTCAGCCCGGCTGAACAGCAGCAACTCTTGCTCTTCCAGGTCATCGGGTGTCACCTCGGCCACCCGATGCGCCTGTCGCGCCAAAAACAGGTGAGCCGTTCCCGCCCCGCGATTACCGTCCACGGCGTACCGGCCCAGGCTCATCCACTCCGGCGCGGCGTAGCCGGTTTCTTCCAGCAGCTCCCGCCGGGCGGCGGCTAAGGGCTCCTCGCCGGGGTTCAGGTACCCGCCCGCCACCGCCAGGGTAATACCGCCGGCGGCGTACTTGGTCTGCCGGAGGCAGATAAAGCGGCCCGCGCCGGTCACCGCCGCCACGTTCACGTAGTCGGGCGTGATCAGCCAGGGCCAATCATTAATCACCTGACCGGTGGGCAGTTGGATTGTATGATTTTCAACGACCAAATACTTGCCGTAATCCAGGGCGGTACGGCGAGAAAGTGTTTTCCAAGATTTCATGAAATGAGATTGGAGATTGGTAACTGGAGATTAGTAATTACCAATCTCTAATTACCAATTACTAATCGAACTCATTTAGACTTTTTATTTGCACCCACCTGTCAACGAATTTTGAACGAATAAACGAATTATCGCCCCATTCGGTTATTCGTTTCCTCATTCGATGACAGAATTTCCACCACAATTGCAAAAGTTTAAATGAGTTCATCTCCAATATACCCGTTCAACTTTTGAGCCTCACCCCAGCCGGGTCATAAAACGGCAAAGAGACCACCTGGCCTTGATGCAGTTCGCCTCGCACCCGCACGGTGAATTCGTTGCCGGGCTGGCTCATTTCCACCGGCAGCCAGCACAGCCCAATAGATTTTTTAAGGGTAGGGCTGTAGCGAGAGCTGGTAATCCGGCCAATAATCTCCAAACCGATGGGCCAAGTGGGGTTAGGCCGCACAATCTGGTTGGCCTCTTCCGGCGCCAAAGCGGGGTCGAGCATCTCGTAACCCACCAGCTTATGTGTCACCCCGCGCCGCTGCACCCGCACCAGCGCCGGTTTGCC
Organism: uncultured Caldilineaceae bacterium; assembly: GCA_964505845.1. Classification (GTDB taxonomy): domain Bacteria; phylum Chloroflexota; class Anaerolineae; order 4572-78; family J111; genus DSQQ01. Next base: position 2,979 of record CAZDMM010000294.1, on the reverse strand, counting down.
GCTAAAATCAGGCTTATCCATTTTGACCGCCCAATCCAGGTCAGCCATGAAGGGGTTGGTCAAGCCATCCGTATCCTGGCTGACGATGATGTGCCCCTTTTCCAGGCGCATGATGCGCTGTGCTTCCACCCCAAAGGGCGTGATTTGATACTTTTGCCCCGCTTCCATTAAGGTTTCCCACAGATACAGACCGTACCCGGCCGGGGTGTGGATTTCGTAGCCCAATTCGCCGGTAAAACCAATCCGCAAGATGATGGCCGGCGCTCCGGCCACCGTACCCTGCCGCGCCCCCATATAAGGGAAAGCCTCGTTGCTCAGGTCAATATCGGTGAGCGGCTGCAGCGCTGCCCGCGCGTTTGGCCCGGTCAGATTCATGGCGGTGTAAGTGTCGGTCAGATTGACTACATGCACCCGGTAATTCCAGCCCGATTGCAGGTTCCACTCGATACCCTCGTACACGGCTTCGGCCCCGCCGGTGGTGCAGGTGAGATACCAGGTATCCTCGCCCAGCCGGGCCGCCACCCCATCGTCGGAGACGATGCCTTCCTCGTTGCACATCAGCCCGTAGCGGGCGCGCCCTACGGCCAGGCCGCTCCACTTGTTGGTATACAGCCGCTCCAGCATGGCCGGAATACCCTGGCCCCGCAGCATAATTTTGCCCAGTGTGCCCACGTCAATCAGGCCCAGGCTGTTCCGCGTCCCCAAAACTTCCGCCGCCGGGTTGCCGTAATGGTCGGGGCGCTTCCACACCCCCGCGTTCATCAGCTTGGCCCCGCGAGCCACGTGCCAGGCGTGGATGGGGGTATATTTGACCGGCTCCATCACCCGGCCGGCCAGCGCCCCCAGCGGAATGGGACTGAACGGCGGGCGGCTGGTGGTCGTACCGGCCTGCCCCACGGCCACACCGTTGGCTTCGGCGCACAGGGCCATGGTGTTGGCGTTCTCGTATTTGCCCTGGCTCGGCCCCATACTGAGGGTGCTGTACCGCTTGAGCAGTTCCATGCTGCTGTAGCCCTCGGCCACCGAGTCCTGCAAATCCTTTACCGTCACATCTTCGTCAAAGCTGATAAAGGTTTTCTTGCCGCCGCCATAGGCATACACCGCCGCTGAGTTCCGTACCGCCTCACCGGCTTTGAGCGTGGCGACCTGCTGCGCCAGCGTCTCCGGCGCGCCTGGCCCATAACCGGCCTCAGCCGCCGCGTTGAGTCCGGCCATTTCACCTTCGGCCAGTTCGGTTGACACCTGGTGCGACCCGGCCACCCGCCCGGCGGCATACACTTTGGGCGGCAATTCCGTCAGCGCCAACTCCGCGCGAGCCTCATCGTAGCTAAATTTTGCCTTGACCTGGTTCAGCAGCCCCGCCGCTGCCGTCCAACCAATGGAAACGACTACCAAATCACACTGCACATACTCATGCGTCCCAGCCTTGGGAGTCAGTTTGCTCCCCTGCTCCCCCGCTCCCCCGCTCCTCTGCTCGATTTCCGCCAGCATTGCCCCATCCACCTCGCGGCTGCCTTTGGCTTGAGTCACCGTCCAGCCGGTTCGTAAAGGAATCCCGGCCTGCCGCAATTTAGCCGCCAGCGGGCTGTTCACCTGGGGACGCAGGTCAGCCACGGTGGCGACCTTCACCCCGGCGGCCAACAAATCCAACGCCGCCTGCAGCCCATCCTCATTGGCCGAGAGCACCACCGCTCGCTGCCCCGGCTTGACCCCGTATAGGTGCATCAAGCGCTGCGCCGCCGACCCCAGCAGCACGCCGGGTAAATCGCTGTTATCAAAAATAAGGGGGCGCTCCCACGCGCCGTTAGCCACCACAATGGTTTTGGCCCGGATCTTGAGCAGCCGCACGTCATTTTTCACCGCGCTCACCCACAGGTGGTCATAAATACCAAAAGCGCATGTATTGAGTTCAACTCGGATATTGGGCTGACTCATCACCTGTCGGGCCAACTGTTGGGCCAGTTCGTAGGCAGGCAGCGGCTCAGGAACCGGCTTTTTCTCCAAAAGCCGGTTTTCTCCTACCTCAACCATCTGCCGCTCATAGGCCAGGTGTCCGCCCAAAAAGGGCGCTTCTTCCAGCAGCAGCACGCGCGCCCCGGCCTGGGCCGCGCTCAACGCCGCGCTCATACCCGCCGGCCCGCCGCCGATGATCAGCACCTCGGCAAACTCATATTTCTTATCATAATAGGCGTCAGGCGCCTCAGGAGTGACGGTTCCCAACCCGGCAGCGTTGCGTAAGATTTTTTCATAGGTCGGCCACATGGCGCGCGGGCGAATAAAGGTTTTGTAATAGAAACCCACCGGCATAAAGCGCGATCCCAGCCCCGTCAGCGACATCACATCGGCTTCCAGCGAAGGCCAGGTATTTTGCGGTTTGACCAGCATGCCCGGCTTGACCAACCTGCTACTGGCGCGAACATTCGGCTCATCATCCACCCGCACCAGGGTGTTGCTATCCGCCGAGGTAAAGGCAAACGCTCCGCGCGGCCGGTGATATTTAAAGGAGCGACCCAACACTTTGACCCCGGCGGCCCACAAGGCGCTGGCAATGGTATCACCCTCAAAGGCCGGATAGCTGCGGCCATTGAACTTAAATTCAAACTGTTCAGCCCGGTTGAGCCGCTGCGCAGGATGGCTTGGCAGCCGGTTCGTCGCCTTTTCAACCGAGACAGAGATTTGGTCAGATTTCGATTTGACGCTCATCCGCTAGACTCCTGCGAATTGACAATTGTCAATTAAGTTGGCTCCCACACATACGTTTTTTCCACCCCATGCGTTTTGGTATGGCGTTCCGCCAGAAACCAGGTTCCGCAGCCGGCCCGATGATACCACCACTCTTTCTGCACGCCCAGCTTATTCTGCTTCAAATAGAGATAGTCAGCCCAGGCCGCGTCGTTATTACTATCTTCCGGGTTTTGGGGCCGGCTTTTGTATTCGCCCCCAAAGCGAAACTCCGCCACATTCCGTTCCCCACAATTG
>CAZDMM010000293.1:0-8455 GCA_964505845.1 uncultured Caldilineaceae bacterium | reverse complement strand
TGGCGGCTACCGCACGTGAGGCTTTGCTGGCCTCAAATTGAGCCAGGGTTCCCGCATTTTTTAGCAACCGCTGCACCGTTTCGGTAGGCTGCGCTCCCACCGAAAGCCAATACAGCGCCCGGTCTTCTTGAATATTAAAGGTTGCCGGCTGCGTTCTGGGATCATAATAACCAATAATTTCAACAAAACGACCATCACGCGGCGCTTGGGCATCGGCCACTACAACCCGATAGGTAGGTTTCTTTTTAGATCCGCCGCGTCGTAAACGAATTTTAACCATGGTACTTCTTTTATCCTTCCTGAAAAGTATCAAATATTATAAATTTGAGTAGCGATTGGCCGCTGATAACGGCCTATTATAATCTTCTTTTTAAGATTTGCCTAATTTGTTAATTAGCTAGCGAAAACCTCCCAGCATGTTCATCAGGTTTTGCCGGGCGCGAGGATTGCGCAGTTGCTTCATCATCTTTTGCATTTGCTGGAATTGGTCCAACAGTTGGTTAATTTCTTGCACAGTAGTGCCGCTGCCGGCCGCCACCCGCCGTTTGCGGCTGCCGTTTAAAATCCTGGGGTCGCGCCGCTCTTTCGTCGTCATTGAGCTGATGATAGCCTGAGTACGCTTGAGCTGGCGCTCCATATCTTCCTGGGAGACCATATTGGTAATTTGCCCCATACCGGGGATCATATCCAAAACTTTATTGAGCGGCCCCAATTTTTTAACCTGGTGCAACTGCTCCAGGAAATCTTCCAGGTTAAAATTGCCGTCCATCAGCTTGCGCGCGCCGCGTTCCGCCACCTCTTCATCAATCACTTCTTCCGCCCGCTCAATCAGGGTCAGCACATCGCCCATACCCAAAATGCGCGAAGCCAGGCGGTCCGGGTGAAATAGCTCCAAATCACTCGATTTTTCACCCGTGCCCAGGAATTTAATGGGCACGCCGGTAACGGAGCGGATAGAAATAGCCGCACCGCCGCGGGCGTCGCCGTCAATCTTGGTCAAGATCAAACCGGTTAAGCTGACCCGCTGGTGAAAGCCCTCGGCCACCCGCACCGCTTCCTGGCCGGTCATGGCATCGGCCACCAGCAGCACCTCTTGCGGGTTGGTGCGGGCTTTGATCTGGCTCAACTCTTCCATCAAAGCCTCATCAATTTGCAGCCGGCCCGCCGTATCCAGAATCACCACGCTGTAAGCCCCGGCTTTGGCCACTTTGATGGCATTAGCGCAAATGGTCGGCGGCGGGATAGAAGGGTCTTCCGAGTGGACCGGAATATCCAGCTCACGTCCCAGCACCTTAAGCTGCTCAATCGCAGCCGGGCGGCGAGTATCGGCTGCCACCATGAGCGGCCGCTGGCGCGATTTGCGCAGATACAGGGCCAGCTTGGCCGCCGTCGTGGTTTTACCGGAACCCTGCAAACCGACCATCATAATCACGTGGGGCGAGGCCCCACCCAGGTCTAGCCGGGCCGGTTGGCCCAGCGTTTCCAGCAGCTCGTCATGCACAATCTTGACCACTTGCTGCCCCGGCGTGATTTTTTTGCTCAGTTCCAGGCCAACTCCGCGCTCCCGGATCCGGCCAATGAAATCCTTGACCACCTTAAAATTCACGTCCGCTTCTAGCAAAGCCAGGCGCACTTCCCGCAGCGCCGCATCCACATCGGCCTCAGACAGACGGCCGCGCCGGTTCAGTTGATTAAAAACACCCTGGAGTCTATCTTGCAAGCTTTCAAACATAACTTTACCAAACCCTACGCCACTACGGTAGCCTTTAGCTATAAGGGCGGACAATAGTCCGCCCTTGTTACCCTATCAATTGCAAAAGATGATTGTATCGTAGCAGCTATAATTCGTCAAATTTTTCTAAATCACCCGCACAAAATCCTCAGCCAGGATTTTATCCAGCGCGGCGACAAAAAAATCGGCGTTGGTGGCATCAAACACCAGCGGCGGTTTGATTTTGAGCACGTTGTGAAACGGGCCGTCGGTGCTGACCAGGATGCCGTGATCGCGCATGCGGTTAGCCACATAGGCCGCCTGCTCGCCGGCCGGTTCCAGTGTCTCTCGATCCAGCACCAACTCGATGCCGATAAAGAGGCCCAGGCCGCGCACATCGCCGATGAGAGGATATTTATCCATTAATAGCTGCAACTTCTCCAGCAGATAGCGGCCCACCTGGAGCGCATGGGCCTGCAACCCCTCTGCCTCAATAACATCCAGCACCGCCATGCCGATGGCGCACGAGACCGGGTTGCCGCCAAAGGTGTTGAAATACTCCATGCCGTTATCAAACGAGGCGGCAATCTCCGGCGTGGTGATGACCGCCGCCAGGGGGTGGCCGTTGCCCAGCGGTTTGCCGATGGTCACGATGTCGGGCACAACGCCCTGCGTTTCAAAGGCCCAAAAGTGCGTCCCCACCCGGCCCAGGCCCACCTGCACCTCGTCGGCGATGCACACGCCGCCCGCCGCCCGCACGTGGCGGTAGGCTTGGCGCAGGTAGCCGGCGGGCAAAACAATCTGCCCACCGCAGCTCAAGATGGACTCGCAGATAAAGGCGGAAACCTTTTTGCCGCCGGCCTGTATCCGCTCGACGGCAGCAGCGACGGCCTGGGCATACTTGGCCCCGGCCTGGGGATCATCTTTTTTGTACGCGCCCCGGTACACATCGGGCATAGGCGTTGTGTAAACGTAAGGCGGCGCGCCGGCTCCGCCTGGCCCGTTGTGCTTGTAGGGGCTGATCTCGATCAGGCTGGTGGTGTTGCCATGATAGCCCACGTCTACCACGATGGTCTCCTTGCTGCCGGTGTGGGTGCGGGCCAGGCGCAAGGCCAGCTCGTTGGCCTCGCTGCCGGAGCAAACAAAGTAGCACACCCGCAGCGGGGCCGGCAGGGTGGCGCAGAGGCGCTCGGCGTAGCGTACCAGCGACTCGTACAGGTAGCGGGTGTTGGTATTGAGCACGGCCATCTGCGCCTGGCCGGCCCTGACCACGTGCGGATGGCTGTGGCCCACGTGCGGCACATTGTTGACCGCATCCAGGTAGGGCTGCCCGTCCTCATCGTACAGGTATTGGCGGTAGCCGCGCACAATCTTGAGCGGTTTTTGGTAAGAAATGCTCAGGTTTGGGCCGATGTGCTGCCGCCGCACCGAAAGAATCTGCTCGATACTCCACCCCTCCCCATCCCTCCCCTTAAAGGGGGGGGAGAAAGGGGGAGGTAAAATCCCCAGCATCAGGTTAGGGTCGGGGCTGAGGCTGAGCCACACCTCGCGCTGGCTAGGCCGGGCCACGCCGGGAAATTCGCCGCTGCGGCCCAGCATGTCGGTGATGAGTTGAAAGTGCAGGTGGGGCGGCCAGCCGCCGTTGACCGTCGAGTCGCCAATTTTGCCCAATTGCTGGCCTTGCTTGACCGGCTGGCCCTCCACCAGTCCCTCCAGCGAGTCGGCGCTGAGGTGGCCGTAGAGGGTGTAGAAGGTCAGGGCCGGCGAGACCTCAAAGGTCTCAAAGACCTTTGAGGTCTGCTCAACGGTATGCTGCAAAATAATCGTCGGACCGTAATCCAGCGGCCCGGCGTTGTGGCGGAAACTGTGAACCACGCCATCCAGCGGGGCAAACACGGCGGAACCGGCCTCCATAAAGATGTCCAGGCCGGTGTGGAGGGTGCGCCATTCCGGGCCGTCGCTGCCCTCGGCCTTGAACAGGGGACTGGTGTAAATGGGCCGGGCTTCGTTATATTTGCCGATGCCGGCCGGGGCGTTGGCCGCCTTAATACGGCCCAACAGCTTTTGGGTGAAAGCGGTGGTATCGGCAAAATCGGCGGAATTGCCCAGCTCCAGGCTGCTCACGCTCAAATCAAAAATTACGGGTTGGGCCGTTTTCAGATCAGGTTCGACCACCCGGCCAAAGCGGTCGGCGTTAGCCCGGAGCCACTCGACCAGGGCCGGCGTCTGCGGGCAGGCGGGCAGGCCGCAGGCATGGCGAAAGGTGTAATGGGCCAACTGGGGCGGAATGTCGGCCAGCTTTTCGAGCAGCTCCCAGGCGGGGCGCTCGCTGATGGTCAGGTAAGCGTTGTCCGGCTCGATGTGGCGCTGGTAGGCGGCGTTGGTCACGGTAATGCACAGCCGGATGCCGATGAGCGGGAACAGCACGGCCAGTTCAGCTTCGGTCAGGGGCAGGGTTTCATGATAGCCGCTGACGATATGAGCGGCGGCGCTGAGCGGGTCAGGTTTATCCATGAGGGCATAAGCGGCGGCAATGGCCAGCTCACAGATGGTCTGGGTGCGGGTTATGTCGCCAAAATCAATCACGCCGATTACCCGGCGCCGGCGCGGGTCGTCCTGGCTGACCAGAATGTTGTAATCGTTGGCGTCGTTGTAGATGACGCTGCGGTGTAAGGTGGGTAAAACCGGCAGCACGTCGCTTTCAAAGCGGCTCAGAAATTCTTCCACCATCGCCCGCCGGGCCGGGTTGCCCAGGTAGGGCAGATAATCCCGTATCCAGGCGGCGTGCGGCAAATCCCATTTGAGGCTGCGTCCGGCGGCGGGGTGGTCAAAGTCCTGCAACGCCCGGTCAATTACGGCCAACACCTGGCCCAGGCTGGCCAGCAGTTCCGGCGGGTGGGGGTTGACCTGCGCCCAAAGCTGGCCGGGGATGTAGGTCAACAGGCGCATGCGGTGAGTTTCGCCGTTGGCCCCGGTGATGGGGATGATGGTTTGGCCGTTGGCGGCGGCGCAGACGCGGGAGAGGGCCAGAGCCGGGGCGTGAGCGGCCAGGTGTTCCAGAGCCTTGTTCTGCAAATCGAGCAGTTCGGGCGGCTCGGCGGTGTTGGCGATTTTAAGCACAAATTCCTGGCCGTCGCCGGTAGTGAGGTGAAAGTTCTGGTCGCGCTCGCTGGGCAGAGGGTGGGCGGCGGCAGCGAGATGGTAGTGTTCACGGGCCAAATGAACGGCCTCGACCTCGGAAAACATGGGGAAATGGTATCGAACTTGCAAGGGTAATGCTCCTTAAGAGAATAAACCACCGATCACACAGATTTCACAGATAAAATAAAAATCTGTGTAATTTGCGAAATCTGCGGTTAAAATTTCATTAATGGTACTGTAGGCACGCATTGGCCCTAAAACAACTTCAACTGCGGCGACTCCGGTCTTTCCGGGGCGGCTTTGGGCCGGGCCATGTGCTTGATTTCCAGCAGGGCTTGCTCAATATCGTTCAAAAAGCGAGACGGCTCAGGGTGCTGCCGCTGCCCAAACAGGAAGCGCGTTTTGGCGTGGGTCAGGATGAGCTTGTGCTGGGCCCGGGTCATGCCCACATAAAACAGGCGGCGTTCCTCGTCGGCGTCAAAAACTTTGCCTTCCCGGCGATAGGGCAATAACCCTTCCTCACAGCCCACGATGAAAACCACCGGAAATTCCAGCCCTTTGGAGGCGTGCAGCGTCATCAGCGTCACCCGGTCGGCGCGCGGGTCGTACCAGTCGGTTTCTCGCTGCAAAACGGTCGCCTCTAAAAAATCTCGCAGCCGCTTTTCAAAGGGGACAGCCCGCCGCCGGAGCTGCTGCACCCGCTCAAGCCATGTTTCGGTGGAATCGCGCAGTCCATGCTCCAGGCAAAACTGTTGAATCGCCTCGACCAGTCCGGCCACCCCCAGCGAGTCGAGTTGAGAGCCGGCTTCTGGCAGAAACGATATAAGCGGCTTGATTTTTTTGGCCGGCCAATTTTGGCTCAGGTGGAAAGAGGAGTCGCGGTTGTGAATAAACCACAAACAGGCCAGCATCTCTTTGACCTCTTTCAGCTCGTAAAACGAGGTCTGGCCGGTGGTTTGAAAGGGGATGCCCGACCGCTCAAACGCCTCAATCAAAAGCTGGCTTTGGGCATTGAGCCGGTACAGCACCGCAAAATCGGCAAAGGAGCGCGGCGCGGCCGGGGCGTCCGTCACGCGGCCGCTGTCGAGTGAAAAGTAGCTGACGCCGCCAACCATCTGCTCAATCTGGTGGACTACATACTCCGCCTCAGCTTTATCGGTGGGAGCCTGATAAATGTCTAGCCGGGTTTTGTCTAAAAATTCTGACCAGATTTTGACGCGCTCACCCTGGCTGCGGGCGATGACCTGGCTGGAGGCGTCCAGGATCAGTTGGGTGGAGCGATAGTTCTGGCTCAAGGGCAGCAGTTTAGCCGCCGGGAAATCCTGGCGGAATTGCAAAAAATATTCCCGCCTGGCCCCCCGAAAGCCGTAAATCGCCTGGTCTGGGTCGCCGATGACGCACAAGTTGGTCTCCGGCCCGGCCAGCAGGCGCAGCAGCCGGTACTGGGCCAGGTTGATGTCCTGGTACTCATCCACCGAGATCCAGCGAAAGCGCTGCCGGTAGTTTTGCAGCAGCTCCGGGTAAGCCTCAAACAGACGCACCGGCTGCACTACCAGGTCGTCAAAATCCACAAGTTGGTTTTGACGCAAGGCGGCTTCGTAGGCTGCGTAAATCTGCTTAAGACCTGTCAGGTCTTCTGTATCCGGCCTCACCAATTGATTTTTGGCCGCCGAAATTTGCTCCAGAGCCTGGTTGACCTCCCCCTCACGCCAATCGGGATAGAGCTGTTTGAGCAGCGCTGCCCGGTCAAGGTCGCTGCAAATGGTAAAATTTGGACTCAGCCCCAGGGCAGAGCCGGACTCCCGCAGCAGCATGGCCCCAAAGGCGTGGAAGGTTTTAATGACCAGTTGACCCGCAACCGCCGGCCCCAGCAGCCCGGCCAGGCGAGCCGCCATCTCGTCGGCGGCTTTGTTGGTGAAGGTAATAGCTAAAATCTGGTCAAGCGGCACGTTATGTTCCATCATCAGCGCCGCGATGCGGTGAGTCAAGGTGCGGGTTTTGCCTGTGCCCGGCCCGGCCACAATGATGAGGGGCGCGCCGGTGGTGCGAACCGCCTCTTGCTGCTGCGGGTTCAAACCGGCCAGAGGGGGACTGCTCTTTTCAGATTTAGATTGCGGTTGAGCCGGATAGTGCGCCGCTGTTTCCTGAATCTGGCTGAATAAATCGGACTGCTGCCACCCCGGCGGTGAAACCTGGGTGGCAGTCTCACCGGTCTTTCTAGCTTCCGCCGTCTGTATCACAGGCGGCGCTTTTTCCTGCTTTTCTGCCGGGGCAAATAAACTTATCTGCGGGGTAAAACCGGCCCGCTCATGGGCCTCAAATAGTTTGATGAGGCCGTACTCGCCGTCGTAGCCGCCGGCAATCTGCACCTGGCCGCTGCGCATGCGGCGAATACCCTCGGCCAGCAGCGCCCCACCCACCCGCTCAATTTCGGCCAGGGGCAGGCTGCGCAGGATAGCCAGCTCCGAGCCGAGGTGGGTCAGCAGTGTTTCATAGCTTTGGATTACTTTTTTTGAGGCAGCGCCGCTGCTGTACACCTCGCCCAAAATCTCCGGCAGGGGGATAAGGCTGTGGAAAGGATGCGTCCGGGCCGGTTTGACCCCGGCGGGCCGGTCGGCCAGGGCCGCCACCCGGTGCATGACGCCCACCGTAACCGGCTTGCCGCAGACCGGGCAGAGACCGTTGTGACTCAAGGTGGTTTCCGGCTCCCAGCGAACCTGGCACTTGCGATGCCCATCCAGATGATATTTGCCTTCTTCGGGAAAGAATTCAAGCGTGCCGCCAAAGCCAATACCGCTCCGCAAGGCGGCAAAAATGGCCGGATAGGACAATTCGGTATCAAACAGGGTAGCTTCGCGGGCCAGCTTTTGGGGCGAGTGGGCGTCGGAATTGGAGACCAGGGTGTAGCCATCCAGCGCCGACACCCGCCAGTTCATGGGCGGGTCGGAGGAGAGGCCGGTTTCCAGGGCAAAAATATGAGGGGTCAGGTCGTCAAAACATTCTACCACCGAGTCAAAGCCGGATTTGGAACCGAGCAGGGCAAACCAGGGCGTCCAGATGTGGGCCGGGATGAGGGCGTTTTGGGGGTCAATCTCCAGGATGAGTTCCAGCAGGTTGCGGGAATCAAGCCCCAGGATAGGCCGGCCGTCGGCCCGGATATTGCCGATTTTCTCCAGGGCGGCCTGGATTTTCTCCACCGCCGCAAAGGTGGGGGCAAAGATGATGTTATGGATTTTGCGAACCTGGTCATTTTTTTTGTAAATGCTGCTAATTTCACCGGCCAGCATAAACCGAACCGGCGACTGGCAGGCTGCAAAGACTTCGGCCTGGACCGGTCGAGCATATTCGGCTTTTAAGCGGAACAGGCCCTCCTCGGCGGGTTCCAGCTTTTGCTTCATTTCTTGCAGCCAGCCGGGGTGGGCAATGTCGCCCGTCCCGACCACCTGCACCCCTTTGAGCTGCGCCCACTTGCTCAGATGTTCAAAGGTTAAATCCTGGCTGGTTGCCCTGGAAAAGTGAGAATGAATGTGCAGATCGGCCACAAATTGCATGAGAGGACTCTCCTAACTAATGAGCCTTGCTTTGCAGAATCTGTAATAACAT
>CAZDMM010000292.1:564-8457 GCA_964505845.1 uncultured Caldilineaceae bacterium | reverse complement strand
GCGCTCCTGCCACTTGCAGCCAAAAGCCGTCCAGCGCATCTCTTCGATCATATCCTGGGGAAAGGTATCGGTGCCGATGGGCACATTGATGCCCATCTCTCGGTAGCGAGCAAAGGAGTTGAGGATGCGATTGCGCCGGGCGTAAACCACCGCGCAGTGGGCTACCGTCGCCCCTCGCTCGGCCACCAGCCGCAAATCACTGCTGTCATCGCGGGGATAGCCCGAAGCGGGATGAGAGGTGGTGTAAATCAGGTGGGTCAAGATGGTCTGGGGATCGAGAAAATTAATACTGTCCAAAAGTTGGATCGGCGTTTTGTTATAACGCCGCAAGCAGTCGTGAAACTCAAACAGGCTTTGCGAGGTATGCATGTGCAGAGGCACCGCCAATTCGCGAGCCGCCTGTTTGATTTCTTGCAGCAGGTCCGGGGTAAAGGCGTCAAACTGGTACGGGAAGAGCATCGTCCGTACCCGGTCGTGGTAGGCCCCTTCATATTTTTTGACGATTTCAACGGCGTAAGCCAGGGCCGCGCGGGCCGCCGCTTGGTCCCAGTGATATTTCCAGGCGCCGTCGCTATCCAGATAACGTTTGCCGGCCCTGAATTTGTGCGACACGTACAGCCGCGCCCCCATCTCGCCGGCCGTTTCAGCCAAAATCGGCGCTTCGGCGCGGGAGACCTCAAAGCGAGCGGGGGCCATCGTCGTGATTTCGACAATGGTGGTCGAGCCGCCTTTGAGCAACTGCACCAGCGAAAAACGGGCGCTGGTTTGCAGCCGTTCCCCGCTGAACTCCAACTCGCCCTGCCCCTCAACCGCGTAAGCCCGCGAAGAAGCCAGGCCGCTTTCGCCGGTATCGAGGGCCAGCGTTTGCACATCCAGGTTGGCCAGGGCGTGGATGTTGATAAAGCCGGGGGAAATCAAGGCGTGGCGGGCCTCCATCGTCCGGTCAACCTGACCCTCAAAGCGAGGGCCAACATGCAGGATGCGGTCGCCCTCCACCACCACGACCCCATCTTTCAGCAGGGCGTGCTGTCCATTCTGAAAGCCAACCACCCAACCGCCCTGAATCAAGGTGCGCACGATAGTTCAGTCCTTAGAATTTGGTAATTATCAGCCACCACCCCCCATAAGCCTTGTGACCGCCGACCACTGACCGCTAAGAAGCGGGGGTGTGGGATAAAGTTTGGCGGTCGGTGGTCTCCTGTCAGCGGTCATGCTTGTACAATTTGGGGAGTGGTTAAGTGTTACCCTCAAAATTTGATTAAAGCGGACAGGCTACCCCAAGCTCTTGAGCCAGCTCGCGCAGCTTTTCCACAGTGGTGAGGTCAACCGGGATACCCTCCCGGAGGCGCTGCTGCTCCCGGCGATACTCCAACTCACCCGGCAAATAAATCTCGCCGCCCGGCTCAATCGGCTGGGCCGCCTTGATCTCGGCCACCAGTTGTTCCAGCCGGGCCTGAAATTCCGCCCGCGGCATGAACATCTCCGGGTTCAAAGCCAGCAGAAAATGGCCCACATCGTGATTGGTCACATCGCTAAAGCAGCTCAGGCCAAAGAGCGAGCCGCTTAAAACGCCGGTGAGCACATCGGTAAAAAGGCTCAACCCATAACCTTTGAACTCGCCGATGGGCAACTGCGTGCCGGTCGCTTTTTGACCATCCTGGCTCAAAAAGTCGGCCGGATTGGTGCTGCGCCGCCCCTCCGCCGTTAAGGCCCAATTGTCAGGGATGGAGCGCCCTTCTCGATAGGCCCACATAATCATGCCCTGCCCCGACATGGTCAGGGCCATATCCAACAAGATCGGAAAATCCTGGCCGCGCGGAATCGCAATGCCCCAGGGATTGGTGCCCAAAACCGCTGTTTTGCCGCCCCAGGGGGCCATCTCAGGCGCAGCGTTGGTCATCGCCAGGCCGATCATACCGGCTTTGGCGGCGGCCTCGGCGTGATAGCCGGCCTGGCCAAAATGGTTGCTGTGGCGCACCACCACGCAGCCGCTGCCCACAACTTTGGCCTTCTGAACGGCCAATTGCATGGCTTGGGCCGCCATGGCGTACCCCAAACCCTTGTGGGCGTCCACCAGGGCCACCGCCGGGGTTTCGTGGATAATCTCCAACGCTGCGCCCAGCTTGATGCCCCCATTGCGGCACTGGGTAGTATAAATGAACAGCTTTTCCAGCCCTTGCCCTTTGCCGGGATGCCAGCGGCTGGCCGCCGCGACCACCCCGGCGGCGGTCAGGGCCGCTTCTTCGGCGTTTGCGCCGAGGGCCTCCAAATAAGCGCGGGTAAAGCTCAGCAGCGTCTCTTTTGAATAGTGGTTGACTGCTACCTCCGCCATGGGCCGGTCACGCCTTAACCCCTTCCATGCGGGCAATCAATTCATCAACCGTGCGGATTTTGATCAAGCCGCCATCCCCCATGCGCTGTAGAGCATCCTCGTGGGCCACATGGGTGGACGAGCAGCAGGCGTCGCTCACCAGCGTTACGTAGTAGCCCCGGTCGGCGGCGTCGCGGGCGGTCATCTCCACGCAGCCTTCGGTCACCAAGCCGGTGACCCACAGGGTGTCAATTCGCATGTTGCGTAAAAGCTGGTCAATCGCGGTCGAATTGAACGCTCCGGCGCTGGTCTTGTTGATGATAATTTCATCCCCCACCGGGGCCACCGCTTCCAGAAAGTTGTCATCCCGCTCGTCGGCGTAGACCGCTTTCAGGCCCATTTCCAGGGATCGCTGGCCGTCGCGGCAGTTGCGGGTCAAATAGGCCACCCGGATGTGGATCACTTCGACCCCGTGGGCGCGGCAGGCATCTTGCAAACGGCGCACGTTGGGCAGTATCTCCTGCACAAAGTCCCACCGCTCTTGCAGCAGTTCCGGCCTCCCCTGCGACTTGGCCAGGCGGCCCATCCAGCCCTCCGGGTGAGCATCCAGGTATTGCAGGTCAATGGTCAACAAAGCCGTCCGCTTGGGATGATACTCCGCCTCTTGCGGCACTGGAATGAGTTCATAATAAGGATCGTGAGCCATGGTAGTTCCTCCCTCGTAAATAGTTATCAGTGAGCAGTTATCAGTTATCAGTGAGCAGTTCACTGACAACTGACCACTGACCCACTGATGACTGACTACTGATTACTGACTACTGACCGATAGACCTGCCCCAATTTTTCCACTGCCTGTTCGATGGCAGGAATTTCGGCCAGGTAAGAGATGCGCAGAAAGCCCTCGCCGCCGGGGCCGTACTGCGTGCCGGGAAAGACCAGCACCCCGGCCTCGTTGAGTACCTTGACCGCAAAATCAGTCGAGGTCATGCCGCTCGCTCGAATGTCGGCAAAGGCAAAAAATGCGCCCACCGGATGGGGGTAGGGGATACCGGCTTCGGCCAGGCTGTCGAGCAAGACCCGGCGGCGTTTGGCAAAAATACCCACAATTTCGGTAACGCACTCCTGGCTGCCCTGCAAAGCCGCCAACGCCGCCCGCTGGCTGACGGTGGGGGCGCAAATGGTCATGGTGTGGTGCGGTTCCAGCATGGCCTGGGTCAGGCTGGCCGGGCCGGCCAGGTAGCCCACCCGGAAGCCGGTCATGCAGTAGGCTTTGGAAAAGCCGTTGATGAGCACGGTGCGCTCGCGCATGCCCGGTAAGCGGGCGATGCTGGGCGCTTCGGCCCCATCAAAGATGATTTTCTCGTAAAGTTCGTCGGAGATAACGGTGAGGTTGTGTTGCTGGGCCAACTCGGCCACCTGGGCCAGGGTGGCCGCCGAGATAACGCCGCCGGTGGGATTGTTGGGCGAGACCAAAACCACCAGGCGGGTGCGAGGCGTGATCCGGGTCGCGATGTCGGCAGCCTGCACCTCAAAATCCCGCTCGGCCAGGGTAGGGACGCGCACCACCACGCCCCCGGCCAGGCCGATAGCCATTTCATACACCGTGTAATAGGGGTCGGGCAGCAGCACCTCATCGCCGGGGTCAAGCAGTGTTTGCATGATCACCGAGATGGCTTCTTGCGCCCCGGCAGTGACGATGATTTCGCTGGCCGGGTCATACGCCAGGCCGTTTTCCCTTTTCAGCTTGGCGGCGATGGCTGCCCGCAGGTCGGGCCGCCCGGCGGGGGGGGTATAGTTGACCCGCCGGCTTTGCAACGCCTCGACGGCCGCCTCGACAATGTGGGCCGGCGTCGGCACGTCGGGATCGCCCCGGCCCAACGAGATCAAATTGGGGACCCCGCTGGCGAGCCGCAGCATGCGGGTGAAGGAGGATTCCGCCCCGCCGTGCAGGGCTTGAATTTTTTTGGAGATAGGCGAGTGGGCGGTTGATATTTGACTAGTTTGGTTCATTTTATTATAATCCGCGCAAATTGTCGACAGTATATCTGTCGACGCCGTAGTGTAATCTAAAAATTTGGGCTTGTCAAATAGCTAAAAACATGGAAGAGTGGAGGGGGGAAGGTTGGGACATTCATTCTTCCAGTCTTCCAACCCTTTATCGAATTTTGTCGTTAAAATTCATTAACAGGGATTAACTACCCATGATTGACAAGAATGATCCTTACATCGGTTGGCGCGAGCCTCTGCCTGAACTGAGCTTAAAGCCGGGGACAACGGCCCTGCTGGTGATTGACATGCAGTACACCGACGCCCACATGGAATACGGCATCATGGCCCGGCGGCGGGCGATGGGGCAGTTGGTGGGGCTGGATTATTACGCCGAGCGCCTGGGCCTCATCATCCCCAACATCCAGCGCCTGCAGGCCGCCTGCCGCGAGCGGGGGATCGAGGTGATCTTTGCTCGCATCCAGGCGCTCACCAAAAATGGGCGAGACCGGGGCGGGGCGCACAAAGCTCTGGATATCTTTTGCGCCCCCGGCGACAAGGAGTCCCAAATTTTAGAAGAGTTGGCCCCACTGGGCGATGAGATGGTCTTTTCCAAAACGGCGGGCAGCGTCTTCAACGGCACCAACATTCATTACGTGCTCTCGAACATGGGCATCAAAAACCTGGTGATGGTCGGGGTGATGACCAGCGGCTGCGTGGAGTCGGCGGCGCGGGACGCCTGCGATTATGGCTACGGCGTCATCATGGTTTCCGACGCTTGCGCCAGTTGGAGCGAAGAGCTGCACAACGCCTCGCTGCGGGTGATGAACGGGGTGTTTGCCCGCGTCAAAAGCACCGACGAAGTCTTAAACGCCTTACAAGGATGAACCATTAATGGCCGAACGATACGTTTCCAAACCGAGTCCCTGGATCAACGATGGCGGCTACGAGCATGAGTTGGAATTTGACCTGGAGCCAAAAAAGACCGCCTTTTTGATCATTGACATGCAATACCTGGACGCCCACCCCGATTACGGCATCGGGGCCGACGCCCGGCGGCGCGGAGCCTTTGAAGAGCACTACGCCTATTACTTCCGTGAGGTAGCCGACATGGTTCCCCGCTTGCAGCATTTGCTGGCGGTGTGCCGCGAGCACGGCTATGAGGTGATCCACGTGCGCATCGCCGGGTTGACCGCCGACTGCCGGGATGTGAGCCTGGGGCACAAGCGGCACAAACTCTTTGCCCCACCCGGCTCCAAAGAGGCCGAAATTATCGAGGAACTGCAACCCTGGCCGGGTGAGATTGTGTTGAGCAAAGGCTCCTCCGGTGTTTTCAACGGCACGGCCATTGACCAAATTCTGCACAACTTGGGCATTGAGAATCTGATTGTAGCCGGAGTAGTCACCAATTACTGCGTGGAAACGGCGGTGCGCGATGCCTGCGACCGGAGCTACAGCGTTTACCTGTTGAGCGATGGCTGCGCCGCCATGAAGCCGGAACATCACCGCATGTCCCTGGAAATTTTGGACAACGTTTACTGCAAGGTCAAAACAGTAGACGAGGTGATCGGCATGATTGAGGGCCAGAGCAAATGCTAAAGCTGCGTTTGGCTGGTGTCCAAACTGAGTTTGGACACCCAGTTGCGTTGCGAAACTGAGTTTCGCAACGAGTATTCAACGCTAAAGCTGCACCGCCTGGGCCAGTCTCCAGGTTGAAAAATCAAGTGGGCGGCGGGCTGGCGTCCTCACACCAAAAAAAGGGGAGGTTAGAAAATGAAGCGTGTCCTTTTCTGTATCGGTCTGCTGCTACTATTTAGTTTGTCGGTGACTGCTTTTAGGGCGGCTCCCACACCCCAGAGCGTCGAGGTTAAGGCTCAGGCCACCTCGGAAGCCGCCGAGGCCGAAGCTACCGCCGAACCAACTCCACCCCCGCAAAAAGGTGGTACCCTGGTCGTTGCCCGGCCTGCCGATGCCAACTTGTGGGACCCCAAGTATACCAACGATAATAACTCGCTCTGGGCGCAGGGCCAGATTTTTGCCACGTTATTACAAAACTCGCCCGATGGGCAAGAACTGCGGCCCTGGCTGGCCGAGTCGTGGGAAACCAACGATGACGCCACCGAGTTTACCTTCAAACTACGCAATAATGCCAAGTTTTGTGATGACTCCCCCATCACGGCCCAGGATGTCAAGTTTTCACTGGAGCGGGCTATGGAAGAGGACTCCAGCGTGAGCTGGCAGTATCCCTCCAGCCCCAAGGTGGAAGCGGTTGACGATGCGACGGTCAAGATTACCCTCGAAAAGTCCAACGTCGCCTTCCCTTCCTATTTGACCCTGTGGGGCACGCACATTGTCTCTGAAGCCTATGCCACAAAAGTGGGCAACGAGAAGATGGCCGAGGAACCTTTGGGCAGCGGGCCGTTCTGCCTGGCCGAGTGGAAAAAAGGCGAGCTGATTGTGCTCAAGCCCAACCCCGGCTACTGGGACGCCGAGAACGTCTATGTTGACGAAGTGCAACTCAAGGTGGTTCAGGACGATACCGCCCGCGTGTTGCAGCTTCAAACCGGCGAGGTAGATATTGCCCTGGATGTGCCTTACAGCCAGCTTGAGGTTCTGGCCCAATTTCCGGGGGTGAAGGTGCATACCGTTCCCCTGTATGGAACCGCCGCCATTGCCCTGAATCAAAAAACCGTCCCTGAATTTGCCGATAAAAAAGTGCGCCAGGCCATGAATTATGCCGTTGACCGCCAGGCGTTGGTCAATGCGGTTTTATTCGGAAAGGGTGAGGTCGCCAAGTCGCCCTTTTATGGGCCAACCATCCTCTTCTGGACCGGCGATTTTGCCATTGACTACGACCTGGACAAGGCCAAAGCGTTGATGGCCGAGTCGAGCGCCCCTGACGGCCTCAGCGCGGACCTGATTATTCCCTCCGGCGACACCCTGGCGGCGCAAACCGCCGTCATCCTCAAAGACCAGTTGTCCAAGATTGGGATCGAGCTGACCATCACCCCGGTTGAGGCCGGGACGTGGTGGGAAACCTGGTCGGGCGGCGAATATCAGATGCTCTACAAGCTAGGCACCAACGATGTGATTGACCCGGCCGAGAATATCCCCTTCGATTTCTGGTCAAAAGAAGAAGGCGGCTCCGACGCGGCTTTCACCTTCTGGCACAACGACGAGGTGACCCGCATCAGCAAGGAAGCCGAGGCCACCCTGGACCCGGAAAAACGGGCCGAACTGTATTACGAACTTCAAAAAATTGCCATGGATGAAGTGCCCCAAATGTGGCTGTTCCATCCCTCCAACCGCTGGGCTACCCGTGATAACATTTACGGTTTTGCCGTGTTCTCCACCGGGCTGCATCGCTTCTGGGAAACGTGGAAGATTGAGTAATCGCAACTACTAAGCCTTACGTCATTGCGAGCCGCAGGCGAAGCAATCTCCAGCTCGGATGCGGAGATTGCTTCGGGCGCAAAGCGCCCTCGCAATGACATACCGGAGTAGTTACGCAAATTTTGCTTATCAAACTCCCTTAACGGAATGGACACCCTGCGTTTTCTGCGCAATCGTTTGATCCACATGCTGCCCGTGCTGTT
>CAZDMM010000292.1:0-554 GCA_964505845.1 uncultured Caldilineaceae bacterium | reverse complement strand
CCGGGCTGCATCGCTTCTGGGAAACGTGGAAAGTTGAGTAATTACGCTTTGAGAGCGACAAAAAACTGTTAATGACTTGCGAATTTGCGAATGGCGAATAACGATCCTGATTCGCCATTCGCTCATTCGCCATTCGCTATTCTTTTCCAAGCGGAAACGTTGATAATGGACACCCTGCGTTTTCTGCGCAATCGTTTGATCCACATGCTGCCTGTGTTGTTCGGGATCAGCCTGATCACCTTTTTGATGCTGCGCCTCATCCCCGGCGACCCGGCCCGCATCATCCTGGGCACGCATGCCACGCCGGAGCGCATCGCCGAACTCCAAACCCAACTGGGCCTGAACAAACCGGTGTGGCAGCAATATTTTGTCTTTCTGGCTAACTCGGCCCAGGGCAATTTGGGCACGTCCATCGTCGCCCGAAGGCCGGTGGCTCAGGTAGCCCTGGAGCGATTGCCGGTGACGCTGTTCCTGATTGCTTATGCGGCTGTGATTTCACTTGTTCTCACCCTGCCCCTGGCCTTGCTGGCCGCCCTCAAGCGGAACACCGCGGT
>CAZDMM010000291.1:5126-8472 GCA_964505845.1 uncultured Caldilineaceae bacterium | reverse complement strand
ATGGGTATTAAGTGGGTCAAATTTCTTAATGACCAAACTGAGGGACGTCACCATGATTATTTGGTGCAGCAGCTTGTCAGCAATGATATTATGCCCATCGCCCGCATCTACATTGGTTGTAACGACCCGCTGGATTTAGGCTCGCTGGGCCGTATGGTAGAGCATTACCTGCCGATGGGCCTGTATTACTATGAATTATATAATGAGCCGGATATACGCGGGCGCGATGGCGGCTGGTGCGACGACCCCGACCCGGACCCGGAACGCCTGGCCCGCATTTGGGCGCCGGCAGCCCGCGAGATTCAGGCGCGTGGTGGCTATCCCTCGCTCCCATCCATCTTTCCCATGGGCAAGAATGTGCCGGGCTGGGAAAAAAGTTTCTTTCAACGTTTCCTCCAAGCCATAAAAGCTAACGGCGACACCCCGGTATTGTATCGCACCTGGGGGGCGGTACATAACTATTTTATCAATCATCCACCCAACTATCCAGTGGATGAAATCAATCTTACCGGGCGACCCTTGACCGCTGAAGAAATTGCCCGATACCACCTGGATGAAGGGCATGCCCAGGCCATCAACCAGGCCCGCGCCAAGATGCACGAACCGGGCGGCTATTATGTGGGCAATGATCCAACCCAGGATGTGACCGGCTTTCTGCAATTTATCGGTTATCACGACCAGTTTGTTGGACTCTTTGGCTTTGAAATTCCTCTTATCAGCACCGAAGGCGGGGCTACGGTAGGTTCCTGCGAAGACCCACGCTATCCCTGCATAGATGCTCAAATCCAGATGGAGTGGACCCTGGCCGCTTACAATTATATGCTTGACGAAGCGCCAGAATACTATTTTGCCAACTGCACCTGGCTGATTGCAATCAAAGCCCTGGATTTTGGAGGCGGTACGGTATGGGAAAGTAACGCCTGGTATCATGATCGCAAAGGCAACCACCTGCCTGTTGTTGACGCTTTAAAGAGCCATCCGCGCAAAGGGCAGGCTCGCTGGGACCAAGGCGGCAAAACCCCGGTTCAGGCTGTCGCCAACCAGCCACCCTTCTCTTCTCTGGCCCCCAACTCCGACACGATTGCCAACCTGTCTGCTCTGGGGCGCCTGGCGCAATATCCGCGTCCAGTGGGAGATAACGGCCGGGGCATCCACTACGCCCCTACCATTATGGCTCAACCCAAGAATATGGTGGATTTTTTCATCAACGAGTTGCTCGCGCTGAATATCAAGTGGGTTAAACTCATGCAAGGCGACATCCCCAAGGTTGAACATCAATATCTCATCGAGCAATTGGTAGCTCACAACATTGAACCCATCTTACGGGTATACAAACCCTACAACGATCCTTATGAACACCTGGGAGCGTTAGTTTCGGCGGCGCTGCCGATGGGCGTCCATTATTACGAATTATACAACGAACCTAACATCAACGGCTTTCCCGGCGGCTGGCGTGATGGTGAGGCTATGAGTATTGACCGCCTGATGGAGGTGTGGCTGCCGGCGGCTGATGCTATTCACCAAGCCGGTGGCTATCCCGGTCTGCCCTCCCTGGCTGCCGGTGGGGATTATGATGACCTGGCTTTTCTGCGGGCAATGCTGGGCCAATTGGCTGCACGGGGTCGTACCGACCTGCTTGACCGAGCCTGGCTGCCACTGCACAATTATTTCTTCAACCATCCTTTTGATTACCCCGCTGAACCGGTCAATTTGCAGAATGTTCTTCTAAGCGCCGAAGAAATTGCCCGGCGCAGCCTATCACCCGACCAGGTTCAAAGCATCAACACTGCCCGGCTCAATGCCCGCCAGCCTGGCGGCTACTATGTGGGCGATACCATTCACCAAGATTCCAATAGTTTTGCCAAGTTTGAGGCTTACGCCAAAATTTTCTACGATTATTTTGGTTTTTACATTCCCATTATCTCCACAGAGGGCGGCCCGCTTACAGGCGACCAGCAAGACCCTCGATACCCTGCCGTGACCGATGAGGATGTCACTAATCTGACTCTGCGGGCCTATCACGCTATGTTGGATGAAGCGCCGGCCTACTATTTTGCTTACACTCCCTGGTTGCTGGCCAATGGAGCGGGCGGCCATTGGGATGGGGCCTGGGAGGGAGCGGCCTGGTATAAAGTTGACGGCAGCGCCTTGCCCGTTGTGGCTGCCCTCAAAAACGATCCACGCCGCAACGAGGTACGCAACTGGAATAGTCAGCCGCTGTTTGGCCCACCGGCCGGCAGCGGTCAACTGGCCGCTACAAATCCAGCAGTGGTACCCACCCATGAAACAACATCCGGCCAACCGGTGGCAGCGACCCCGATTACCCAAATTGTCCCGGTTTTTGCCCCCGGCCCACCCCTAAAAGTCACCCAGGCGGAATGGCAAAAGGCCGCCAGCGCTTACCCACGCCTGCGCGTTAACCTTGACAACAATGGCCAACAAGTCCGGGTGGCCTGGTCTAACGGCTTTACAGTATTAATTCCCGACGGGGGCGGAAGCGCCAGCATGCCGTTAAACAATCCGGCTGAAACTTACATCGTCAGTGTAGCCGGGGCCAGTGGAGAAGCCGTGCAGGCCACCGGCGCTGCGGGATACGACTTACACGTGGCATTTCAGCAAGCGCTACCTCAATAGCTGATAAGGAATCAAATAATGAATCGAAATACTCTGGCTGTTATCCTTACCCTGACTCTGATGAGCATATCTGGCTGCACCTTAGTTATTGGTGGGCGTTCTACCCCGGCTGCCCCGGAGACTAAAACTACCCACAACGAGGTTGTCAGCCTACCGGCGCTGCCACCACTCCAACCTACGCCCATTCAATCTACTGCTACGGCAGGAACCGAGGAGGTTTTGGCTGAAGACACAGCCACACCCACCGCATCTGCTATCACGGCGACGCCTTCAGCTACCTTTAGCTCGTCAGCAACGCCGGCCAAGAGAGAGACTCTCAAAGCTGAGGAGGCGGGTTATGGTCTGCCCGCGGCTCAAAAGAGTGCTGCACCGACGGCCGGCATCTCACCCACCCAAATCGTCCCAACCATTTTGCCAACCCCGACTACGCCGGCCCCAACCCCAACGCCAACTTTTGCCCCACCCACAGCCTCACCCACCCTGCCGGCCCCCACGGCGACAATGCTGCCAACTGCAACGCCCACCCTCCCTATCCCTACTCCTCAACCGCCGGCCGCACAACCTGCTGCCGTTGGCGCTCCGGCCAGCAGCGCCGCATGTACGCCGCCAACTGCTCGTGAGACAACTCTGGCTATTAACACCTTTGATTACCAATCAGCATTGACGCCTACTGCTCCGGGCGATCCGGTTTACCCCTATCCCCGGCTGCAAC
>CAZDMM010000291.1:1203-5116 GCA_964505845.1 uncultured Caldilineaceae bacterium | reverse complement strand
ATACAGTTGGCCCGCCTACCTCAAGGGATTACCGGGCTGTTATCCTGGAAAATTGCTATCTGCAATTGACCATCCTGCCCGACCTGGGCGGGCGTATTTATCGCTGGGTTGACAAGGCCAGTGGGCAAAATCTTTTTTATCAAAACCCGGTCATCAAACCTACAGGTTGGGGACAGCGCGGCTGGTGGTTGGCCACCGGCGGTATGGAATGGGCCTTACCTCTTGATGAGCATGGCTTGAGCGAAGCCTCACCCTGGAACTATACAATTCACCAAAAAAATAATCTGGCTGGCCTTAGCCTGAATGACACCGAGGAACATTCGGGACTCATCTCAGAAATAACTATCAGCCTGGACAGCGATCATGCCTATTTCACTTTATCTCCACGTATTATCAACCCAACCAATGCCCCAATTTCCTACAAATTTTGGCTGAACGGCATGTTCAGTCTCGGCTCGCCCCAACCCAGGTCTGGAACCGAGTTTATACTGCCGTCGAATCAGGTAACTATTCATTCCACCGGCGACCGCTCACTGCCGGGCGCTAACCAGATCATTAGTTGGCCAGCCTACGGGGGACGCAATCTGAACGATTACGGAACCTGGACTGACTACCTGGGAATTTTTGCCGCCCCGGCTGCCCAGGCAGATTTTATGGGCGCTTATAACCACATGACCAATTTAGGGGTAGCCCGTATCTTTCCCCATTTGGTGACACGTGGAGCCAAGATTTTTGGCCCGGCTAACCTGGATCCAAATCTGTGGACTGTTGATGGCAGTGGTTACTTTGAGTTGTGGGGAGGGTTAGCGCCAACCTTTTCTGATACGGTTTCTTTGAATCCGGGGGAGTGGGTTACCTGGCAAGAGCAGTGGTATGCCCTCAACAATACCGGAGGTTTTAACTTTGCCAATACCGAAGCGGCGCTTCAATTAAAACCGAGCAATACTACAGTACAGATAGCTGCTGCCAGCACCTATCCTTTTGATGGTCAAATGGTGTTATGGCGCGATGGGAGCGAGGTTACGCGTTGGCTAGTCTCGCTGGCTCCAGGGCGTTCCTTCCAGGACAACTTTATTCCCCCTGCCCCTCTGAACGGAGGCGCCTGGGGTTTGACCCTGGTTGATAAGACCGGACGCGTAGTAGCTGCAACCGAGCAAACCCTGGCTTCTGCGCCGTCCGCTAATGGGGCCCAACCGGCCGCTTCGATACCGCCCACAGCCACCTTTACTCCTATTCCAACCCAAGCTGTTCCGCCCACGCCGGTCATCATAACCCCTACCCCTCTGCCTACCCTTACCCCCACGGCGCTGGCGATTGCGCCAACAGCTACCTCTAATTCTACCACCCGCATGAATGGTCAAGCTGTCTGGGATACCCGGCTGGATTTATTAAGCATTACCCTGACCCTGGCTCAAACACAACCGGGCCAACCGGTTTATCGTCTGGTAGCAGCACGTTACCAGGATGAAAATGAGGCCAACGGCTTACATCACGTTTTTGTAGAGGTACTTGATGAAAACAGTCAGCGCATTGTGGGCCAGCCGGTGGTCCTGGCCTGGAAAGACGGCAAAAGTACTATGATTACTGAGAACAAGCCTGCCCCGGAATATGCCGCCAATGCGCCGCTTTATGGTGCAATGAGTGATGGCACCTACGAGGTTTATGTAGACGGTGCATCTAGCGATAGAGTGAGCGGTTTGGGTCTACCAGCCAAACATCACGTTAGCTACTTGCTCACCTTTCAGCGCAAGAACCAATAGATATTTAAACCATTATCATCAGGAAATTGCTCTTAACTACAAACGGTCAAACCGATCCAAATGGATGGTAAACTTAGCTTTAATGATGTCTTGGATATGTCTAAAAAAATTGAAGCCGACAAACTGGAACTGCAAAACCAATCTACCCCTGTTGACTGCCACCCTTACCCCAAACGGCGTCCGCTCCGCATCCTGCTTGCCGACGATAATATTATCAATCAAAAAGTAGCCCTACTCCTGCTTGCTGAGCTAGGCTACGAAGCTGATGCAGTTAGCAATGGACTGGAAGCCCTGGAAGCCCTTAAACGCCAAAGCTACGATGTAGTATTGATGGATGTCCAAATGCCAGAAATAGATGGATTGGAGACAAGCCGCCGGATTTATCAAACCTGTCCTCAAAAGCATCGGCCCAAAATTATCGGCTTAAGTGCTTATGCAATGTCAGGTTATCGCGAACGTTGCCTTGAGGCCGGCATGGATGATTACCTCACCAAGCCAATTCGTTTGGAAGAATTAGCTGAACTCTTGGCTCAATGTCAGCCGCTAGAGCTAAAGGCCAGCAGCCAAACCGATACTCCCATGAGTGAAAACAACCCTATCACTCTAGCCCCTGAAACCTTACCGCCGGCTCTGGACCCGGCCGCCCTGGCCCAATTTCAGGCTACGGTTGGATCCACTGCGCCAGAGATGATAACCGAATTGATTAACATTTATTTACAAGACACCCCACAGCGACTTGCCAGGCTACAACAAGCCCTCATCGAGCACAAAGCGGCTGAGCTTGAACACGTAGCTCATGGTCTTAAGTCAAACAGCGCCACTTTTGGCGCTCTCAGATTGGCTGCCTTATGTAAAGAGTTGGAACGCATGGGCCAAACTGAGTTGTTAGCAAGAGCAGCCGGACAGCTACAAGAGATAGAAGCAGAATTTCAAAGAGTAAAAATAGCCCTGGAAACCTTAAGAGGTTTACATGAACCGGAAGCCCACCATATTAATTGTTGATGACGAAGAAATTTCCAGGAAATTCTTTATAGCCGCCATTAGCTCAAAAGATTATCATCTATTGACGGCGCCATTGGGTGAGGATGCCCTTATTCTTCTTGAACATGATTCTGATATAGATGTCGTGCTGCTAGATATTATGATGCCTGGCCTGGATGGCTTTGAGGTGCTTGGTATGCTCAAAAGCAATCCCAAGACCAGCAGAATAAAGGTGATTATGTTAAGCGCCCAGGAGGAGACCCAGTACAAAGTAAAGGCTTTTTCTTCTGGGGCGGATGATTACGTAGTTAAACCATTTCAAAAAGATGAGCTAATTGCCCGGATTGAGACCCAAATAAAACTCAAACGAATGGAACAGGCCCTGATTGAAGAACGTACCCTATTACGGACACTAATAGACCATTTGCCGGATGCTATTTATGTTAAAGACATCGAGAGCCGCTTTGTGGTAGTTAACCCGGCAGCCGTGCAACATCTGGGAGCAAACTCGGTAAACGAGGTAGTGGGAAAGAGAGATTTTGATTTTTTTCCGGCGGAGTCGGCCGCCGAGTTTCAAGCTGGCGAAGATCTGATATTCCAATCCGGCCAACCCTTGCTGAACCATGAAGAAGTCATTACCGATCAAACGACAGGTCACACCCAGGTTATTTTAGTCACCAAAGTCCCACTGCGAGATAGCTATGGCCGGATGGTGGGGCTGGTAGGGGTAAACCGAGACATTACCGAGCTAAAAAGGATGCAGGCCCAAATGTTAACCTCACAAAAATTGGCAGGGTTGGGTACATTGGCCGCCGGGGTAGCCCACGAAATTAATTCACCTTTACAGGTTATTACCGGAACAAGTGAGACTTTATTAGCCCGTCTACAGCGGGGATCTTTAGACTCAACCTACCTGGAACGCAAACTTGGGAGTATCCAACGCAACGGCTGGCGCTGCGCCGAAATTGTGCGCGCCCTGAGGATTTATGGGCATGCTGCCACCGAGCAGGTTGAATTATACGATCTTAACATTTTGGTTAAGGACACCCTTTTGCTAATCGAAAATCAGCTTAGAAGATGGGATAATATCTCCGTTATCACCTGCCTGGCGCCTAATTTACCAGCCCTTGCCTGCGACCGCAATAAGATAAGCCAGATTCTTATCAATTTAT
>CAZDMM010000291.1:0-1193 GCA_964505845.1 uncultured Caldilineaceae bacterium | reverse complement strand
CGCGATGCCATGCCTCAAGGTGGGGAAATCACCCTCTGCACCAGCCACGATCCTCCTTTAGGGTGCATCAATCTCCAGATATCCGATTCCGGCTCCGGGATTCCGGCGGAGATTCTAACCAAAATTTTTGACCCATTTTTTACCACCAAACCGGTCGGCCAGGGTACCGGGTTAGGATTATCAATTGTAGCAGGCATCATTCAAGCGCACGGTGGTGAGATTAAAGTTGATAGTACCCCAGGACAGGGTACTACCTTTAGCCTTTCTTTTCCAGAAACTGGCCCCAACCCTGTTTTGTTGCCATACTCTGGCGGGCGGTTTGATGATACAGTTGCCCCGGCTCTGCTATCAAAGTCCCCCAAAAGCTTATAAAGAGCTGATTTATAGCGATAAACACCATGAAACTCAAAATCTCGACCAAACTGGTGCTGGTAATGCTGCTAACCTCGCTCACCCCGCTGTCAATAGTAGGTTTTGTAGGTTATACCGGCAACAAAAATATCACCCAAATTGCGGCCGATGTCAACCAACAAATCGCCGAGCTGGCGATGTCTAACAGCACCGAAGCCCTCTCGCAGGAGTTAAAAGCACACCTCAGGTTATTGGGTAGCAGCGAGGCGCATGATATTGACGAGATTTTGAGACGGGTTGAAGCCGACACAGGCCAATTAGCCGACTTTGCCACTTTTCTTTACAACTACCCTGATGCGGTAGGCCGCTATCCTTACCCCAGTGTATACCAGGCCAATCCACAGAAAAAAATGTTTGGCAGTGTGGTAAAAAACCAAAATTCTTGGTTGGCGATTTTTAGTAAGGGTACCGACGAAAAAGGTGAAGTCAGCCCAGAGTTGATGCGGGAGATTTATCTGACCGAATTTTTAGACATCAAATTCAAAAGCATTGCTCAACACAACCCTTACGCTGTACAACTATACATAAATACTAAAAGCCAAATAACTCGCGGCATGCCTTTTATAGATGGCAAGTACCATTGGGTAAATGCCAGTGAGCAATTTAAAGGCAGCGATGACGTAACTGTATACGATTTTTATTATTTGGCCGATGAAACGCATGACCCGGAACGAAAGCCTGTTTGGACAGAACTTTACTGGGACCCGGCGGGTTTAGGCTGGATGGTTTCCAGCATTGCCCCCGTTTACCGAGGCCATGAGTTGGTAGGGGTAATAGGTATT
>CAZDMM010000290.1:0-8478 GCA_964505845.1 uncultured Caldilineaceae bacterium | reverse complement strand
TAACTTGTAAGGTTGACTCCTGCGGCGTGATTTTAGGCGCTTGAGCCGACTGCCTGGCCAGGACGTCAGACAGGCGGGCCAGCAGTTCGGCGGTTTCAAATGGTTTGGTCAGGTAATCGTGAGCGCCCTGGCGCAAGGCTTCGATGGCCGAGTCGAGGGTGGCAAAGCCGGTCAAGATGATAACGCCGGTTTGGGGGGCAATTTGCCGCAACTGGCGCACAATCTCCAGGCCGTCTATATCGGCCAGGCGTAAGTCAATCAAGGCCAGGTCAAACGTTTGCTGTTTGATCAGCTTCAGGGCAGTTTGGCCTTCGGCGCTGTCGGTTACTTGATACCCTTGCTGCTGTAAATTAAGTTTCAAAAAATGGCGAAAGGTATCTTCATCATCAACCACCAGTATCTGCGCAGTCATGGGGCTGCCCTCTCGCTGAGCGGTAATTTAATGATGAAGCATGTGCCGGGTGAAACAGCGTCGGCTATATCTATGCTGCCGCCGTGTTCCTCTAGGATGCGGCGGGCAACGGTCAAGCCTAAACCGGTTCCTTTAGTTTTGGTGGTAAAAAATGGTTCAAAGATATGGCCGCGCGCTTCCGGGGGAATCCCTGGCCCGGTATCGGTAATGGTCACGATCACCTCTGGAACCGTGGGCCGGGTTGGGTTAGCGGCCAGGGCCGCCTGAAGGGTAAGCTGCCCGCCTTTGGGCATGGCCTGCGTGGCGTTGATGACCAGGTTGGTAAAAACCTGTTCCAGTCGCTGCCGGTCTACCTGGAGTTTGGGGAGGTTGCCGCTGTACTGAGATACAATTTTGATGCGGTTTTGCTCGATTTGCTTGTGGCAGCGCTGCAGAACCTTGTCAAGCAGTTCGGCCAAATCTTCCTGAGACAGCCTGAGTTTGGTGGGGCGGGCGATAAAAAGGATATCCTCCAGGATTCGGTTGACCCGCTGAATCTCGCCCCGGATCATGGTTACCCCTTCAAATTCAGAGGACTCCGGCGGTATGTGGCGGGTGAGATAATCAATGCCGGCGGCAATACCGGCAACCGGGTTGCGAATTTCATGCGCTACCACAGCCGACATTTCACCCAAAGCCACCAGGCGGTCCAGGCGGCGGCGTTCGGCTTCAAAGGCTTTAAGCTCGCGCAAATCCTCCAACACCGCTACCGCCCCGCTAAACGGCTCTGCGCCCACCGTCCGGCCCAGGGGCGCGGCGTTGATGGCTACCGGCAGCTGCGCCCCATCGGCCCGCCGCACCATGATTTCCTGGCGAGCCGAGGCCTGGCCCGTTTGGGCGGTTTCATCAAGAATTCGGAATAAATCGTCGGGAGGAGGGGCAAGGCTTAACAAAGGTTGGTGAATGACTTTATCCTGCTCATAGCCCAGCATGGCGGCCGCCGCCGGATTCAAAGCGGTGATACATCTTTGGGAATCAATGGCGATGAGGCCGTTGGTCATATTGTGGATAATATCTTCATTAAAGGCGCGTAAAGCCTGGGCCTGCTGAAACAGGGTCACATTTTCTAACAGCATAGCCAGTTGTCCGGCCACCACCAGCAGTAGTTCCAAACTTATTTGACTAAAAGGGGTCGGGCCGGTTTCGGCGGTTAGCAGGCCCACCACTTCGCCTCTAATAACCAGGGGTAAAAGCGCGCCCACAATCGTCGCCTGCCCTTCGGCGCTCTCGGTGATGGCGCCATCGGCCAAAATCCAAACCGGTTTAGCCTGGGTTAAGGCCATGCTGAAAGCCTGGAGAGACATGGGGGGATGCTTTGGCTGGCCGGCTACCGCCATTTCATGCAAACCAAAGCTCAACAGGTTAGACTGCGCGGTTAACGGTAAACTCACCGGCCCCAAACTCAACCAGGCCAGGCGGCCGGCTCCGGTTTCTTGCCGGGCTACCTCTAACACCCGGCCAATGAGCGAGGCTTCACCCCCGGATACTTGTAAAATCTGGTTGATTTCCAGGAGCGGCAGTAAGGTTTGTAAGCGTAAGCTGTCTCTAACCAACTTGCGGCGGGCCAGGGTATCTTGAACCGTAGTGAGGAGGTCATCAGGCTCAAAAGGTTTCATGATAAAACCTTGCGCCCCCAGATGAATGGCTTTGACGGCATCTTCCATAGTGCCGTAACCGGTAATCAAAACTACACTCAGATGAGGGTCAATCTGTTTGGCCAGGCGCAGCAGTTCCAGGCCATCCAGGCGGGGCATTTTGATATCGGTGAGCAGTAGATCAAAACTCTCTTGCTTCAGTAATTCCAGCGCCGTTGGGCTATTAGACAGGCCGGAAACCACATAACCCTGCCGCTGCAAGATACGCACACAAAAACGCACCACCCCCCGCTCATCATCAACCACTAAAATTCGGGCGCTTGTCACGGCTGGCAGTTCCTTTACTCTTCCGGCGGCGGCGCCATCACGGGCAAAACAAAGGAGAAGGTTGTACCCTGGCCAGGCCGGCTCTCCACCCTGATGCGGCCGCCGTGTTGTTCGATGATACCATAGCTAACCGACAAACCCAAACCGGTGCCCTGTCCCACCTCTTTAGTGGTAAAAAACGGGTCAAAAATCTTATCCAGGTATTCGGGCTTGATGCCGGGGCCGGTATCGCTAATCTGGCAAATGACCATCGGCTCTATATCTGCGGCCAGGCCCAGCGGGGGTTGGGCCGGGGTTAGCCGGGTGTTTTGACCGTTTTTAGCCCGGTTACCCTTTAAACTCAGCGCCGGCTGGTTAGCCGAGTCCACAAGCCCTGGGATGAGGGTAGTTGAGATGGTCAATATGGCCGGGCGGCCCTCACCGGTCTCCAGCATGGCCTGGATGGCATTATTCAATAAGTTGATGAGAACTTGCTTGATCTGGTTGGTATCCAGCCATAACTCCGGCAGCGGCTGCAATATTTTGCGCAGTTCAATCCTATGGCTGACGCCTTTGGTATAGACCAGTTGGATAGACTCTTCGATGAGTTGGTTCAAATCGGTGGGCTGCCGCTTGGGGGTATCGGTACGGGCAAAGTTGAGCAGCCGGCGCACAATATCCCTGGCTCGCCAGGCTTCCTGGTTGATCAGTTCCAAATCTTCCAGGCGTTCGGCCTCGTCGGTGGGGGTGCTGGTATCCAACAAGAGGCTGGTCAGGCCGATAATGGTGGTGAGCGGGTTGTTGATTTCGTGCGCAATGCCCGCCGCTAACTGGCCTACCCCGGCCAGTTTGGCGCTTTGCACCAGTTGGTTTTGTGTTTCGGCCAGCCGTCTGATGGTGTTGGCCTGCTCTTCATAAAGCTGGGCGTTTTCAATAGCGGCGGCGGCCGGGGCCGCCAGGGCCTGCAGCAGCGTCAGATCATCCTTGTTAAACTCGCCGACTTTTTTGTTCATCACCTCAATGGCCCCGATGGTGCGGCCTTTACTTTGCAGAGGAACGCAGACAATAGAGCGGGTTGTAAAGCCGCTGCTTTTGTCCATCTCTCGGAAAAAACGCTGGTCGGTGTAAACATCAGGCACAATCACCGCCTCTCCCTGGGCGGCTACCCAGCCGGCTATCCCTTGACCCAGGGCCATGCGCAGGCCAATCACCGCCTCCGAGCCTTCGCCAGAGGCGGCCGCAAACCAAACCTCGCCCGCTTCATCGTCTCGCAGCACCACCGAGGCCGCCGCCACCTTCATCAAGTGGGTGGCATGGCTGGTGATGAGGGTTAAGGTTTTCTTCAAATCCAGGGTCGAGGTAATGGCCTGGCCAATCTCATTCAACGTTTTTAACTCTTGCACATGGTGGTTGATCTGGTCATACAGGCGGGCGTTTTCAATGGCAATGGCTAATTGATCTGCCAGGGTTTCCAGGGCCGCCACGTGGTATTTGTCAAACGCCTCTAACTGAATGCTCTGAATATCCAGCACCCCAATCGTTTTAGTTCCCAAACGGACCGGCACGCACAGTTCTGAGCGGATCTCCTTATTGCTTTTATCAAAAACGTAACGTGGCTCCTGGGTTACATCATTCACCGCCAGCGTTTTGTTGGCGGCGGCAGCCCACCCAATTAACCCTTGTTCCAGGCGATGCATGGTCGGCGGCAGCATGCCCATGCTATGGCGGTCCAGAGTATCTCTGGCCCGCAGCTCAACCATTTGGGTGGCCCGGTTATAAAGATGAATTGAGACCGTATAAAAACCAAAACTGCGCCGAATAGCCTGCACTACGGTGCGCAGCATCACATCCAGGTTAAGAATAGAGGTGGCGGCCCGGCTGACCTCATTGATCAGCGCCAGTTGTACCGAGCGGGTGGATTGGTTTTTAAAGAGCATGGCATTTTCAATAGCCATGCTGATTTGCTGGATCAGGGCTTGCAGCAGGGGTAAATCGGCGGGGGTAAACTGGCCGGGCTGTTTGTGGCCCAGGGTATAAACGCCGCGCGCCTCTACCCGGGCCAGGGTAAAGGGAATAGCAATGATGCTGTAAGGCTGTTCCAGTAGATAAGCTGCTTTGGGCCAGCGCGGGTCAAGCATGGTATTGGGTATCACCGCCGTCTGGCCGCGCCGGAGCACCCAGCCTTCCAGGCCCTCATGCAGCAGTTTTTTGGCAAAACGCCGGCCGGCCGGCCCAATCAGCTCTTCGCAGCCGGGCTGGGTAGAGCGGAAATAGATCGGCTCGTCCTGCTCTTGCACCAGGAGGGACGAAAAATCAGCCTTGAAATTAGGGGCTAAGGTCAGGATATGCTCAAACAGGGGGTTAAGCTCTAAATGCCCACCCAGCGACTGGGTAATGCTAAACAACAAGACCAGTTGCTCATGGGTCAATGACTGAGTCGGGTCAATCTGAGGCTTGTCTCCCATTCCGTTTATTACTCCAGGGATGTGGCTTGGATTACCTCGCCGCTTTTGGCGTCAATAATCACCGTATAGACCACTCTAAAATCACCGCCGGCATAATTAAGATACCAGGTTAACCGGTTTTCATCCAGCGGATAGGGCGTAATGGCAGCCATAGGCCGGTAGCCCTGGGCGGTATACTTGGCCGCGCCGGCCTCTTCGGCAATGTCATACAGGCGCTTGGTATCCAGGATGACCCCTTCTAGCACGGTGGTTTTGGGCACGGGCAGGTTGGTGGGTGAGGCGGTAAAGCTGCCGTTGAGCAGCATGACCGTGTTCAAACCTTTGCTGGAAGGCGACCAATATTTAAGAATCCAATCGGTAGATTTGCCCTCGGCGTCGAGTGGGGCCATTCCGCTGGTGGCAATCTCGCTGAGCACGGCGTCGGCCTGCCATTTTTGGGCTTCGACCAGGGCCAGTTGGTTGACTTCCTCACCCGTCAGGGCTTTGGCGGTGATGGGTGCGCTGGTAGGCGGGGTGGTGTTTGCTGCCGCCGGAGTCGGGCTGGGAGCGGGGGCTTCTGTCGGCTCAGCCGTCGGCGTGACGGCAACCTGCTTGAGCGAGTCGCCGGCGCTCTCGGTGGCTTTTGGCTCAACCGTTGGGGCCAGGGTAGGGGTGTTGGCCGGCGGGCTGGTGGCAGTCCCCAGGACACCCGGAAGGGGTGGAAGGGGTGTGGCCGGGGCGGTAATCTGGATAACGGGAGGTGTGGCGGCGCCAACTTGTGGCTGCGGGCGCAGTTGGAAGAAGATCAACACCCCAATGCCCACCAGGATGAGCAGTAAAATCAGGCCAATGGCCCCAAAACCCAGCAGGTTGAGCGCCAACCCGGATTTGGAGGCCGGGGCCTGGCCGGGCGGTGGGGCCGCTACGCGGGTGGGGTCGCCCCCGGCAGCGGCGGTTTTGGTGGCAGAAGAAACCTGAGTGGGCAATACCTCGGCCAGCACTTCGCCGGGAGCGGGGCCAAAAGCGGTTTTGAGGGCTGCCGCCAAATCGGTGGCATTGTCAAAACGGTCGGCGGGGTTGACGGCCAGAGCTTTGAGCAGCACCCGCTCTACCGCTTCGGGGATGTTGGGATTGAGGCTGCGCGGCAAGGGCAGCGGCTCATTGATGCGCTTCATCACCGTAGCGATGGGCGTTTCGGCCTTGTGCGGCACCTGGCCCGTCAGCATTTCATACAAAATGATGCCCAGGGCGTAAATATCGGTGCGATGATCCACCTTTTTGCCCATGCCCTGCTCCGGCGACATGTAGGCCGGCGTGCCCATACCCACGCCGGTGCCGGTCAACTCCACCGGGTTCTCCACCATCTTGGCCAGCCCAAAATCGCTCAACAAGGCCCACTCTCCATCCAGCAGCACGTTGCTGGGTTTGACATCTCGGTGGATGATGCCGGCTTTGTGGGCATGCTCCAGCGCCCCGGCTATCTGGCCGATGACCTCGATAATGCGCTCCGTTTTCATGGGCGACTTCATCTCGTGGGTCAGAGTTCTGGCCTTGGGGATGTAGCGCATCGCCAGGTAGCTAAAGCCTTTATCTTGCCCGGAATCGTACACCGGCAGGATGTTGGGATGGTGCAGGTTGCCGATAGCCTGGGCTTCACGGGCAAAGCGCTCCGTAAAATCGGCCTGTTTGGCAAAGTGAGGCGGCAAAACCTTTAAGGCCACTTCCCGGTTAAGGCCGGGCTGGAAGGCTTTGAATACCGTCGCCATGCCCCCTTCGCCAATCTGCTCGATAACGCGATACTGGCCCAGCGTTTGCCCAATCAAACTGTCGGTGTTTTGCATGCGTGGTAACTCCTCAGAAAATAGTAGTCAGTAGCCAGTAATTAGTAGTCAGCAAGATGTTTTCATTACTGGGTGGCGTGCCGCAGGTTCGTGGACACTCCTCTGAAAATAGCTTGTTTCATGTCACTGCGAGGCCAAAGGCCGAAGCAGTCTCCTCGCCGGAGGCGGCGGGGATTGCTTCGGGCTGCGCCCTCGCAATGACATTTTCACACTTCGCGTTGGCGGCGTGCCTTCCCGTAGGGGGTCTTTGGCTCTGGTAAATTACCAATTACCACTTCAGCATTACGCTGCGAACCATCCTATCATAAGGTGCATGCTCCTGTCAATATGAAGAATGTACTTTTGAGGGGTTGATTGTCGCCGGGAGACGTGTT
Source organism: uncultured Caldilineaceae bacterium (assembly GCA_964505845.1). Lineage (GTDB taxonomy): Bacteria > Chloroflexota > Anaerolineae > 4572-78 > J111 > DSQQ01. The sequence continues at coordinate 1,467 of CAZDMM010000290.1, read as the reverse complement.
ACAATTGGGGCGTCTTTTGACGAGTATTTGACTCGCTGCCCATGATAAAATAAAGCTGGAGATTGGAGATTAGAGATTAAATCCAATCTCTAATCTTCCAAAGACACGCCGCCAGTGATGAAAAACCCTCACCCCGTCGCTGGCGCGACTCCCCTCTCCCACTGGGAGAGCGGTTGGGGGTGAGGGATATTTTTTAGGAGGCCTTCCACCGATGGAATCCAAACGCAGAGCAGCCGCCAATGTTTTTATGGAGCAGAATGTCGAGCAGCAGGAAGCCGGTGACATGGAGCGGGCGATGCCCGCCCCGGCCTTAAGCCCGGCAGCGTCCCAGCCACAGGGCGCTTATGGCGGCGATGGCCCGCGCCGGGGCCTGCCTGCGCCCACCGGCCTCAAAACTTCCGAGGAATTGCAACTGGAAAAAGAGCCGATCCGGGTGCGAGAGACCGGCTTTTGGATTTTCAAGCGCATCATTGTACCGCCCAATGCTTACGTAGTCCACACCCGGCTGGGTCGCAAAGAGCCGGTCACGCTGGGCCTGGGGGTCTCCTTTAGCTACAACCCCTACACCGACGCCTATATGGTGGTGCCGGCGGCCATGCAGACCATCGGCATTGTGGCAAACTGCATCAGCCGCGAAAAGCAGGGCATCAATATTTTGGCTTACGTGCAGTGGCAGATCAACGACTTTGCGATGGCCTATAAAAAGCTGGACTTTTCTGACAGCCGCGACCCGCTGGGCATTGTCAACGCCCAACTGCGGGAGCAAGCCGAAGCCGCCATCAAGGATAAAATCGCCACCATGAGCGTGGAAGAAGTGCTGACCGACAAAGAGCCGATCATTGAAGAGCTGACCACTCGCCTTAAGACCGTGGCCGAGGGGCGGGGCGACCGGGACGGGCAAGAGGGCCTGGGCATCAAGATTGTCACGGTGCAGATCAAAGAGGCGCTGGTCAGCTCGCAGCGGCTGTGGGAGCATTTGCAAGCGCCCTTCCGCTACGAGCAGGAGAAGACGGCCCGCATCAGCTACCTGTTGGCCCAGGATGAGATCCGCCAAAAGGAGCTGGACAACCGCCAGGCCGCCGAAACCAGCGAGGCCGAGACGATGGTAGTCATCGAGCGCATCAAGCAAAGCAAGCAAACCGAGGCGTTGGAGATTAAAGTGGCCGAAGAAGCCACCCGCTTTAGCCGGGAGCAAGACGCCACCCGCCAGAAGATTCAACTGGAAGAGCAGACCACTCTCACCCGGCGCGAGTCGGAACAGCGGCTGCAAACCCAGGCCGCCGAGGCCGAACAGGCGATGAAGCTGGCTAAACTGCGCCGGGAGCAGGCCGAGGCTCTGGAGCGAACTCGCCTGGATGCCGAAGCCAGGGCGCGCCAAAAAATGCTGCAAGTGGAGCAAGCCCTGGCGGAGCTGGCCGAGGAAACGCGCCTGGCCGCAGCCAAATTGCAGGCCGACCAGCAGCGCTT
>CAZDMM010000289.1:6901-8489 GCA_964505845.1 uncultured Caldilineaceae bacterium | reverse complement strand
GCGCCAATGCGGTGGACTACTCCATCTTCGATTTGCTGCCCCACCCACAGGCCGATTCCTATCACACCAGCGGTTATGATGACAAAACTGGTAACCATAAACCGTTGGGTCAGACTAAAGCGATTTAGAGAATTTTCGATGAACATCGGCATGACATTACCCCCATAATGCTGTGCCTGTCTGGTGTTAACTTCTAAAGCCTCTCCCAATATATACCAAAAAGGGGTGAATGACCATTCACCCCTATCAGATAATGGGCTTATTGTGGAAAACCCCGCTAAATCTATGTTAGTAACTGTTTAGCTTACTATTGTTAAAAAACTGGTTAGGCTTAACGGGCAGCAATTTTACTTTATTACCGAGATGCTATTCAGTCTACTATAGCCAGATTTCCTATGATTTCCAATAGAAAATCATGAGAAAAAAGTTAAAGTTTAATAGTGACCATAGTACTATTACTTAGTATAACACCGATTCTGTCAAAGTTAAAATGATTACTCGACAAATGTTAGAGCCCTCAGACAAATGTCGGACAATATCATCAGACAAATGTCGGAAAATAATAATGGATTTATGTCGGGACAAGTTTTGGGCAATTGCCCATTCCATCTAAAGGTATACCCTGGTACCATCTACCTTTAGAAGGCATCCTCTGATAGAAGCTAACATTACTTAACTTAACCATTTTCGTCCCCACTCAATGTCGTGAACTTCAACCAGTGGCCCTCGTAGAAGCTCCTACAGTAGTCAGCCAAGAAACTTTTGACGAGTAAAAGTCGCTTGTGCTACCCGTCAAAAGTCCGTTCACTAACCACTAAGCCTTTATCTTAATTCTAGCAGCTTAAGAGCTAATTTTATGAGGGTTTTTATAACAGACGCCGAGGTTTGTTTGAGATCTCTTTTTTATTTTCTACCCGGCGCAGAATAAAACAGACTTAAACTAACCTATGAATCAATATAAAGTATTCATTATTGGCAACTCACTTTATGCCACCGGCATTGACCGGATATTGGCGAACAGCGAGCTGGTAGAGGTGATCGGTACAGCGCCTACCTTACTGACTGCCTTAACCTTGCTTAAGACTTTAGACCCCGATGTCATCATTGTGGCCGATACCTTTGAGAAGGAGACAATCGCCACCGTCGGTGCATTTGTAACTAGGTGTTCCCACTTGCCCATTCTGCGCACAGACCTTAACGGCGATCAGATCCAACTGATTACCAGCCAACGCCTGTACGCCTGCGGCTCTGACCTGCTCACAACCATTACTACCTTACCGAAAAACTTAAGTGGAGGTAGGGATATATGCTATTGAGCCAGAGCCATAAACTCTAGGGTAACCCAAAAGGAGAGAGACCGATGCGACCAACGTACAATCAATATAGGCCACGTGCTCCAACAAGAGCACCCCAAGGCAGAAGTAATCGGGGCGCCCCGCCGGTTTACCGGCGAATGCCCTCCGTTTCAACCAATTGATTGACACAATAAGGAGAAACTTATGTTGTACCAATTTCAATCACGCCGGCATAGGGCTCCAACCAGCCTCAAAAACGGCTGGCTCCACCTATCCTGGCGGTCACCAACCGT
>CAZDMM010000289.1:3171-6891 GCA_964505845.1 uncultured Caldilineaceae bacterium | reverse complement strand
TTTCGCCATCATGCTGGTTGGAGTGGGGACGGCCTTGGCCGCCACCGGCACCCTGTTTGCCCAATCGCTGACAAGCCCCGGCGGCGGCGTGTGGCTGGGCAGTCACTTGTGGGTTTCAGACCATACGCTCGGCTTCTGCCGGGTTGATGGCGGTGTGCCCAATCAGGCCACATGTATCGGCGGCGCTAATCCGGGCGGGCCGGCCTCGCCGGGGCAGCCGGCCTACGATGCCAGCCGCAACCTGATCTATGTGCCCGACAACTCGGCCAAAGGGGCCGGCGTCTGGCGCTTGACCTTTGACCCGACCAATGAAACGATGAGCAACATCGAAGTGGTTCCCGGTAGCGCGTCTCTGGCCGGCAACCGCCCAACCGCAGCGGCGCTGGACGCAACCGGCGGGGCGCTCTTCGTGAGCTTCTTGAAGAACGGTAATATCGTAAAAATTACCAATCCGAGTGGGGCCACGCCGACGACGGCGACGGTTGCCAAGTCCTCCGACGGGCGGCGGGTGGTCAGCATCACCCTGCTGGATACCACCCTGTACCTGGCCGAAGGTGCAGCGGTGACGCGCATTGCCAACGTGGCTGCCTGCACCAGCGCTTGTGTGGCCGGCACGGCCGGATTTTCAGTGGCCACGCCGCTGGCAGTGTTTGCCGATAATGCCAATGCCAAGCTTTACATTGGCGATGTGACCAGCGTTTACCGCTTCCCCGGCGCTACTACCACGCTGGACCTGTACGCCAGCTCCGGCACAGCCGGCTCGGGCACCTTCTCGTTTAGCAATGTGAGCGGCTTCGCCGTCTCGTCAGCCAATCTCTACGTGGTGGACGACACCAGCGGCGGAGCACAGCTCTTTACCGGCCGGGCCTGGCAGATTGATCTGACCCAGCCGGCGATTGGGCCGGCCGGCGGCGGCGCGCCCCCACCTCCCCCACCTCCTCCACCCCCACCACCTACAACAACCGGAGCAACCCTGTACGCGCAGCAGTTAACCAGCCCCTCTGGCGGGGTGTGGTTGGGCACTCACCTATGGGTTTCGGATCACCTGGTTGGCTTCTGCCGCATTGATGGGGGCGTGGTTAATCAGGCCACCTGTGTGGGCGGGGCCAATCCAGGCGGGCCGACCTCGCCGGGGCAGCCAGCCTACGATGGCGGTCAGTTGATCTATGTGCCCGACAACGCCGCTAAGAGCACGGGCGTCTGGCGTTTGACCTTCGATCCAACTAACGAGGTCATCGTCGGTGCGGACGTCATCGCCGCCAATGCCGGCCTGGGCGGCAATCGCCCCACCGCAGCGGCGCTCAATGCGGCTGGTGATACGCTCTACCTGAGCTTCCTGAAGAACGGCAACATCGTGAAAATCAGCAACCCGGCTACCGGCACTGCCCAGCCGGCCTTAACCATCGGCAAATCCTCCGACGGACGGCGAGTGACCAGCATTACCCTGCTGAACACGGCCCTGTATCTGGCCGAGGGCGCAGTGGTGACACGCATCGCCAATGTGGCTGCCTGCACTGGCGGTTGCACCGGGTCGGCCACGCCGGGCACAGCCCTGATTACCACGCCGCTGGCGGTATTTGCCGATAATGCCAATGCCAGGCTCTACATCGGCGATGTGACCAGCGTCTACCGCTATGACCCGGCCAACAATACGGCGATTCTGTACGCCAACTCGGGCACGGCCAGCACAACCACCCTCAACTTCAGCAATGTGAGCGGTTTCGCCTTGCAGTCAGCGACCGGTCCGCTCTATGCGTTCGACGATACCAGCGCTGGGGCATCGCTCTTCACCGGCCGGGCCTGGCAGATACCGGTACAATAAAGGAAGAAGCAGGCCGCTTCGATCATCTAAAGTCCGGACCTGGCAGGTTTTAATAACTTGCCAGGTCTGGATCCATAGTTTTTGAGATATATTTGCTATTCACTGGGGGGACAAAATCATGCGCAAGGAAAATTCAAATCTGAATATCTTAGTTGGAGCTAATAAGCATTTCCTCGTTCTGCTGGTGGTTTTAGCTGTTAGCCTCCTGTGGGCCGTGCCAATGGCCGGTGTGGTTCACGGAGATGGGGGCAAGTTGTTTATCACCAGCGCCGTCGAGCATCCTGATGATACGGTTACTTTGCCCCTGTTTCGGGGCACCAGCCAAGGCCAGACCATTTGGTATGTCGTGCTCGATTCTTCCGACGGGAAGGATGCCCAGGCTCGTGGCGTGAACCACGCCCAGAAACTGGTTAACGCCAAAGGCACCACTGCGGTGCAGAAAGTGACCGTGGTGAACGGAATCATTGATTTTCCGGCTACGGTTAACTTTAGCCCGGAACGAAAGATAACGCCCGGCCCGCAGGGCTTCCCCCCGGACCCGGACGCGGAGCTTCAACCTGGCGCTGAAGGCTATCCGGGCTACAGTCCGCTAATCGAGTTGCCGGATGGGACAATCTTAAACGCGCCCCACCTGGCAAATGACACCGGCCAGGCAGATAAGGTCGTCAATCTGGATACGGCTGGCGGCACGGTGACTTATCGGGAGACGAATGGGTTCCAGGGAGGAAAGGCGGTCAAATATATCTCCACCGATGCCTCAATTGCCTTGGCTGCCGCGGTCGAGGATGTGACCTTAGCCCCGGCGCTCAATGAGGCCCCCTTTGTGGGTAATGATGGGACGGACTCAGCCCGGGCCAGCCTGGCGGCCTTCGTCAATGGCCAGACCGGGGCGAATAACCCAGAGCGGCAAGGGTTGAATTCGGCTTTGCTCGATGGGCTAGATCCCTTGAACGTATTACGTTGGAATCCAAGCCAGGGGCGTTATAGTCCATTATGGGACGTACATCCGGCGCAGTGGAGTGCGCAAGCTATTGCAAATGGTCAGAACCTGCGCCAGGAGGATTTTAATGATATTCGTAACCTGGTAGATAAGGGACTCGTAACCGGACCAGGAGGCACTACCTTTGGCCCGGCGGGATTTATTGTCAATTGTCCTATTGTTAGTTCCAGGTAAAAAAGTACCTATCCCCCAGGAAACTGTATGTTTCCTGGGGGGATGAAGACCCTAACGGTGGTGATTATGCGGAAAGACAAATACATTTTTACTCAAACTCAGCGCAGAGCCTTGATTCCCAGCCGGCCCCCCGAATATCCCGGCTTGATCCCTGGGAGATTCTCCCGACACCCTCACAGGTTGCAATCAAGACGAAAACTGCTCCCACGCGCCCTGGCCTGCTTGACGGTGACCGGCCTGGCCATGCTGGCCGTGGTGGTTATGACCGGGTTGAGCTGCGCCTTCATTGGCCTGGTGTTAGGGTCGTCAAATAACTCTGTGGCCCAGCAGCCCCATCGCTCCAACCTGGCTCGTCTGTCCTTGCCAACGCTAACGCCAACGCCTCTGCCAACAGCCATCGTGGCTCAAGCGATTATTGCTACTGCCACCCCGCCAGCGTCCGGCTCTGATCAAACCGTAGCGGCGATGGCCGCAGAAGCCCAAATGGCCACAGCCACCCCCGTCAATGCCGGAGTGCAAGCCAACCTCCCCATTCCTGCCGCTGACCAGGTGACCGGCGCCCCGGCACTGACGGCCCTGGTGGGGCTAAACGTGCGTACCGGTCCGGGGCTGGATTATCCGGTGATAGGCAAGCTGGCTGAGGGTCAGCAGGTGACGGTCGTCGGTAAGGATACGGCCGGAGCGTGGTGGCAGATTGAACATCCGACCGGCGGCGGGTTGGCCT
>CAZDMM010000289.1:0-3161 GCA_964505845.1 uncultured Caldilineaceae bacterium | reverse complement strand
CCCAATATTCAACCATCAACCAGGGCGAACAGGTGTTGATTGCTCAAGCGCCCCCACCCCCTCCTCCACCAACCAGTACACCCACACCCATAGATACGCCCCCGCCCCCACCCCCTGCAGCTGCCGGTGCGCCGCAGGCAACGGTGACGCCTACATCCAGCCCAGGAACCCCGGGTAACACTCCACAGCCACCTGGCGATACGCCATCCGGCGATTGGGCTTTTGTCTCAACGCGCGCCGATGCCATACCGGAGCGCAAGATGCTCGTTCTTTACGGCGAGATGATCAATCAGACCGGGGTAGCCCAGCAGGTCTCGTCTGTGAAAGGGACATTCTACGATGGTCAAGGCCAGGTAATTGCCGCCGATAAGGATACCTATGGCCTATGGCCTACCAATGTGGTCCCGCCCGGCGGACACCTCCCCTTTGCCCTGGCTGTTTACGATGTGCCGGAGGCGGCCGACTTTAAACTGTCGGTTCAATCTGAGGTCAGTAATGTCAGCCTCCGCCAGGATTTCGAGTTCGGCTCGGTCAACGAGCAGAAGGAAGACGATGAGTATTGCTTGAGCGGGGCCTTGAAAAATCGAGGCAGCCAATTGACCGATTATGTGGTAATTGTGGCCATCTTATATGACGACCAGGGTAAGGTCCTGCGATTCTTCAACGAAAGAGAAACCGCCGTCAATGAGGTGGTGGGCGACCAGACCCTTGATTTTGAAACCTGCCTCGAATCGCCACCCGATAACGTGGCTCGCCATGAACTTTTAGCCTGGGGAAGCTGACCTAAAAGCGCCCCTGAAAGCAGGCTGAGAATGAAACATCGCTCGACTCTACTAATCTACTTCTTGCTGTTTTTTATCATCGCCGGGCCGGCCTGCAGTATGAGCCAACGGATCGCCGCTGCGCTTAAATCGCCGACCCCTGTCCACCACCGGCGCTTGGTCGTTCTACCACCTGCGCCGGCCAATTCAGTGCATGACAAGGCGAGTCAACCTCAGGGGCAAGCTATTTTGCCTACATTGGCGGCTGAACTCGCCGCCCCGGTTCCGGTGAACCTGGTCGGGGCTTTTGGTCAGGCGACTGCCGCAGCGCCGCTACCCGTGTCGCCCGTCCAGCCTGCTGTGGCAACCCCCGCCGCATATTCTATACCTGCCCCAACGGCGACGCCTTTGCCCACCAACACCCCGGTCCCGCCTCAGCCCCCAGCTCCGGTAGTTGTCTCCTTGCCCACCGCCACTCCGCCGCCAACGTCTACGCCCACCCCGGCCTACGATTTTACCCTGGCCGAATTTTATAACAGCCCGACCACCAACTCCTTTCTCATGGTCTATGTGGCTGTTGTTGACCCTAACGACGTACCGATTGGGGATATGAAAGTTGTCGGCACGCGGCAAGACCATAACCTTACCTACGAAAGCCCCTTGTCAAAGTGGTTTTACGAAGGTTATAGTGCCCCCGGCGAGGTGATTAAAAGTGGCAATATGAAATTTGAGCCGCCGGGCGGCATCGAAACAACGAGCTGGGTTTTACACCTGGAAGATACCCACAGCAACCGCCAATCGGCGGATATCCCCTTTGACGTGGATGCCAATAACAAGCAGTGGTATTTTATTAAACTAAGGCGAAATTTTTAACGCGCCTGGATATCTTCTGTTTCTCCAGTTAGTTAATAGAGGGATATATTATGACACCACAGACAAGCAAATTTATCGTCTTAGATTGGCACGAAAAAGGCTTTAATAGTATCACCAAGCACGAACGGCCACGTAACAATCGCCAAGTTTTTACCTATCTCGAATATCCAACGCGCTTACCGTGCAGCAATCCTGACTGTGAGGATGGTGGTTTTGAGATTGGTGAGCGGATTGCAGCTCTACTCGCCTCGGGAAACGACGACGAGCAAAACTCCCTGATTTGCCGTAATGCTATTCACCCGGATCGGGCCAAACGGTGCTTGCATGCCATCCGTTACACGATTTCCTGCATTTATCCGTATCAGCGGCAAAGACCTGACGCCACTTTGAGGCAACCAATCGCCCCTCTTTCCAGGTAGGGATGACCGAATATCTCAAAAATTTTGAATTAACGATGGCTATTCTCAGTGCTTCGCGGGCAACGGAGTAGCTATTTTGCCAACACAACCACATCTAATTCTGTCGGTATACAGACGATAGACGCTTTTTTTGGAGTTGCTTGATTGAGATTCTCATCAGGCTCTTTGTTTGGTCTATCTCCAGCGCGAACAGGGCCTTTTGAGATTAAGGCTCTTGTTTGGTCTTGAAACCGACCAGAGAGCCTTTTTCTTTTGGGCAAAATTGAAAAACCCAAACGGCGCAGCGACACTCACTCAATAAATGCAACTTCTGGTGGGAAAAAATACATCCCAACCTTAAAAAATAATGAAGGGCTTACCATTTATGACCACAACGCTAAGGCCGCGGCCTCGGCCCCTCAAAATCGAACAACTGTCGTCTGTGCAGACAAATGCCAAGTTTGTTCAAATAGTGGTGCTGATCGCTCTGGCTACCAGTCTGCTGGGCTTGGGCTTGGTCATCGCCATGTTGTTAACCCAATCCCCGCTGGCGGCAATGGGGCAAGATATTCAGGTAGATAACCTGGTACTGCGGGTAGAGAGTGCGGCTTGGTTGGTGCATGAACACGATACTGCCCCTGCTCCTCCGGGCATTAGTGCCAACCAAGATTCCACCGCCCCCCAAGAGCAAAGTGTGGATCAAGGGCAGCAATTCCCCATGCCCGCCAGCATGATGCCGGGCATGCCCGAAAATGGGCAACAGCGGCTGCACATAGAATTAATGCTGCGCAATGAAGGCAGCCTGCCCCGCCAATTTGGCCCGGACGAATTTCGCTTGGTAGGGAACGATAACCATTCCTGGAAACCCCAGGATAACACCTCCTTCCTCAACTTCACCCTCCAGCCGGGCCAGGCCCTTAACACGGCCCTATCCTTTGATATTGAAGAAGCTGCCGCTAATCTTTATCTGGTCTGGCATCGAGGCGACAGCCAGGTGCGTATTCCGGTCGCTGACCCCGCTCACGACCACCTTGAGCATGAGGCGAAGACCGGCCAAGCGGCCCAAACAGTGCCAACTCAGGGGGATCCGGCCAGAGGCCAAACTCTATTTATGGACAATTGTATTGCC
>CAZDMM010000288.1:4405-8492 GCA_964505845.1 uncultured Caldilineaceae bacterium | reverse complement strand
GCACGAAATTGCGATTCAACAATTAGATCAGGCGGCGCTGACGCTGATCCAGGCTTTGGATAAGTACGGCGACGAGTTGAAGCCTTATTTTGAGGGTGAAGAACTGGAGTTGCTGCAGCGCGAGGCGGTCAATTTGCGGCGGGCCTTATTGGGCCTGCAAATGGGGCCGCTCTATTGGGAAACGCCGGCCGAGATTGTCGAGCAGGTGGTGACGGCGGAGGGGTTGCCCATTGAAGAGGCCGCCGCCCGCGCCGCCGAAATGTTGCAGCGACACAAAAAGAGCTAATGTTCTAATCACCTGTGTTAGGGTGATTTGATTTTTCGTATAGTGTTGCATTTCCCTTACTAAACAGCCCCCCGCTTTCTCTAAGAAGATGGGGGGCTTAACCCGTTTAGTTTGGCCGACTATTTTTGCCGAGGTATACCGGTCTCATTGAAGTATTTGTGGGATGTAGCCAACGTGCTATTGGGTGAGCAGCATCCCCAACGACTAGAATGGATGGCCGACTACACTCTGAAAATTCTGTCCGATCAGATCTAACAAGTCATTGCCTCCTTTCAAGAGATGGCTCAAGATAAGCAATATACCGCCACTCAACGGACCCAATTGGAAAAAACAGCCACTTATTTCCAACGTAACTTGCCCTACTCAAGCTTGACCGGCTCAGAAATCAGTACTGGCAACTCAAAAAGAAAGGCGATATTCGGAGGGTATTGCGGGTCAAGGCCCTGATCGCCTATTACAAAGGGATGCCCGCCGAGACAGTAGCCGCTTGTTGACGTCAGTCTGAAAACCCTGAAAGAATGGATCAAGAAATTTAAGGCTGAGAGCTAGTTGAGCGATCAACCCTGTTCAGGACGCCCTGCCAAACCATCAAGCGGCCAAAGTGAAGAGTTGAAACAGATGATTAGCCAGCAAAATCAACGGGTTTGGACAGCCCGCCACGTCTACTCGTTGGTGTTGACTATTTTTAAGGTCTGCTATTCACTAAAATATCTGCCCCAACTGTTGAGACAATTAGGCTTGAGTTATTACAAAGCCGTCCATCTGTTAGTTAAACGAGATAATGAGGCCCGGCGTAAATGGATCCAAGAGACTTTACCAGCTCTGTATGCCGATTACCTCGAACGGCTCAAAGAGCAAACCGCTTGGTTGCATCTTTCCCTTTATCTCTTCAATCTTTATGTTAAGGAAGAAACTTTTCTGGACATCTATATATGGCTTATGATACCTATCTGGAACGAGGTTGGCCCATCGCTTCCGGTGTGATTGAAGGAGCCTGTCGCCATTTTGTTAAAGATCGCTGCGAATTGTCCGGTATGCGCTGGACCCAAACCGGGGTTGAAACTCTGTTCCGCTTACGAGCGGTCGCTGAAAATGGCGACTGGGACGACTATCATCTCTTCCGCAAACCTCAACGCCATACCCGCTTATACCATCAACCTTATCCCGACCTATTACCTTTGGAGGTCCAGGCCATAGACCACAGTTCTTGGCTCCAAGAACGACCTGTTACAGCTCCCCGACCAATTATTGAACCCACCCCTCCTCCCGATACCCGTACTCTCTATCACCATCTCCCTCTGGCTGTCTGAGCGTCGTTCATGAGGCATTTTGGTCACACCCAATTGAAACTGACGAGGCCACGGCTGCGGTCGTTTTGCAGGGGGGCCACGTTCTCTCTTTTCAGCCGCACGGCCAGCAGCCTGTTTTGTGGGCCAGCCGCCACAGCTACTTTACCGCTGGCAAAGCGATTCGGGGCGGCATCCCGGTTTGCTGGCCCTGGTTTGTCTTTGCGAGAGGTTCTCCTCTATCAAGTTCCTCTCTTTTTTCCGGCTTCAATTTATCCGCACACCCCAGGGGCAACATCTTACATAAGACCACCGGTTAAGTTTACATAAACCGAAATCATTTTGCCGTGATGTGCCCAATATTTTGGAGTCTTGAAGTCACCGAACAATACACCTATCCGCTGAATTAACTCCCACCGATCAATGGAGTACCCCTACCAGGTTTTTTGCTTAATATTGACATTTTACGAAAACGATGATACGCTAAACGAAAGGTTTACGAAAGTATTTATGAACAGCTTTGACCGCCGCAGCGAAATTGTCCGCTATTTACAGCAGAATCAGCGGGCCAGTACGTCAACGTTGAGCCAACACCTTCAGGTTTCGGAAGTTACCATTCGGCATGACTTAACGGCGCTGGCCCAGCAGGGCTGGCTGGCACGGGTGCATGGCGGGGCTGAAATTACCCCCAAATTGCAGCTTGAGCAATCGTTTGAGGTACGCCAGCGTTTGCACCTGGATGAAAAAGTCCACATCGCCGCTGCGGCTGCGGCCCTGGTCCAGCCCGGCGATACTCTTATTCTCGACAGCAGCACAACCGCTTTTCAGTTAGCCTTACAACTCAGAACTGTAGCCAATCTGCGGGTGGTGACCAACAATCTGCATATCGTTGCCGCCCTGTCGCCCTGTTCCAATATCGAGGTCATTGTGGTCGGTGGAGTAATCAGGGATGAAACGGCCAGTGTGGTGGGACCGCTGGCCGAGGAGATGATCGCTCATCTCCACGCCCACAAGGGCTTTTTTGGCGCAGCCGGTCTGACCCCGGAGCGCGGCTTAACCGATGCCGATATTCGGGAAGTCCAGGTTAAGCGGGCTATGGTCAAAGCCACCGACCAGATCAATGTATTATTGGATGCCAGCAAATTCGGCCAGCAATCTTTTCTAACCTTTGCTCCCCTTTCAGAGGTAGACCACATTATTACCGACGAAAATATTCCGGCGGAGTACCGCCAAATCTGCCGGGAATTTGGAATTACCCTGACTGTCGTTTAACCAAAATATTAAAGGAAACCCACCACTATGTCCCAATCAACTGAAGAAGTAAAAGATTCATTGTATGACTTTGTTATTGACGGCGACCAGGAGAGTGTGATTAGCCTGACTCAAGAAGGGTTGACAGCCGGTCTGGCCGCCGATGAGATTCTCTACGACGCGCTGATCCCGGCCCTGGAAGAAGTGGGGCGGCTGTTTGAGCGCGGCGATTATTTTGTCCCAGAGATGTTGGTGGCGGCCAAAGCCATGAAATCCGGCCTGAATTTGCTCCGTCCCATCCTGGCCCAATCCGGGGTGAAACCGATTGGCACCTATCTCATTTTGACGGTGCAGGGCGATATTCATGACATCGGCAAAGATTTGGTGCGGGTAATGCTGGAAGGGGCCGGCTTCCGCGTGGTTGATCTGGGAGTCAACGTCAAACCGGAAACGATGATTCAGGCCATCAAAGAACACCGGCCGGAGATTGTTGGCTTTTCAGCTTTTTTAACGACTACGATGCCCATGTTCAAAAAAAATATTGAAGCCCTGGAAACTGCCGGGCTGCGCAATCAGGTGAAGGTGATGGTTGGGGGCGCGCCGGTGACAGAGGAATATGCCCGCCACGTAGGGGCCGACGGTTATGCCGCCGAAGCCAGCACCGCGGCCCGTATGGCCCTTGATTTTATCAAAAACCCGCTGACCTCCAGCTATCTGCTGCGCCCCGGCGAAAAAGCAGCGACCAAAACCTTTGCCAGAGCGGGCGGGTCGAGCTTTGTAGTGCCCAAGCCACCGCGCCGCATCCCGGCCAAAGCGGGCATGAAGCCGGTTGAGCGAGTTTTGGCCGTATTGCGCCACCAGGAACCGGATCGCGTCCCCCATTTTGAGTGGGTGCATGATGTGGATGTCATCAAAGCGGTCACCCGGGGCGGCACTTATTATGACCTGGTGGAGCAGCTTGACCTGGACGGGGTGATAACCGGGCCAACTTACCGCAAGCAGCAGATTGAGGATGACCTGTGGCTGGATGAGTGGGGGTCGGTGCGGCGCATTGGCAAAGATAATTACCCCATGCCGGTGGATGATCGCGCCCCTATCAAAAGCCTGGCTGATCTGGAAAAATGGACTGCCCCCAACCCGGACGATCCTATTCGCTACGAAAAAATCAAAGAAGTGGTGGCTCGCTTTGGCGGACACCGGGCTATCATTCTGCAGATGCGCGATGTCTGGTCTGGGCCGCGTGACTATATTGGTTACGCTCAAC
>CAZDMM010000288.1:0-4395 GCA_964505845.1 uncultured Caldilineaceae bacterium | reverse complement strand
ACAATCTCAAAGAGTGCCCGGAACTGGTGGAAGGGGTGGTGATTAAATGTGTAGACCACTACATCAAAGTCATCGAGCGGGCGGCCGAACTGGGAGTCAATATTGTTTTCACCGGCGACGATGTGGCCGACAATCGCGGCCCGATGTTCTCGCCGGTGCTGTGGGAAACGATGTTTATCCCTCACTACCGCCGGCTGGTGGAGGCCATCCATCACTGCGGCCTGTATCATTGGAAGCACAGCGACGGCAATATGTACCCCCTGCTCGATAGCATTGTCGCCGCCGGCTCCGATGGCATTGACCCGATTGACCCTTCGGGCGGGATGGAGTTAAAGGTGGTCAAAGCCAAATACGGCGAGCGGGTTGCTATTAAGGGCAACGTTGACCAAACCGAACTGCTGATGTACGGCCCGCCGGAAAAAGTAGTGGCCGAGATCAAGCGCTGCATCCTCGATGCCGGGGTAGGCGGCGGCTATGTTTGTTCCTCCAGCAACTCCATCCACTCCGGCGTTGACCCGGAATTATATAAAGTCATGGTCGAAGCGATTCACCATTACGGCCAATATCCCCTGGATGTGGACCTCCTGGCTTCGGAACCGGAGTTGAACCTGACGGCGCAGGTTAGTTAAAATCATCGTCAGGCGAGTGGCGTTTGGATTCTTGGCCACGAAGAAGTTGTTACATACAGAGGCACAGAGTTTCACAAAGAAACCTTATGAGATTTGAAATTCAAAATCGGTAATAACCTGGAAGGTTGCCCATAGGGATCTTCGGCTCGCAGGCTGGGGAGTAGGATAAACAAGCTTCATCCAACCTTGCCAAAGGCACGCAAAGTGGCGCAATCCTCCAACCTTTCAAACACATTACCGAATTTGGTCGTCAAACCTCATTAGGCTTTCTCAGTGGAGCTTTGTGATGCCTCTGTGTAACTCTGTGTTCCGGAGCTATCTCCAGTCAATCTCCCAATTTTGACAAGCCAATCAAAGGGTTATATACTCTTTTTCACAAGTTTTCACAACAAAAACTCAATTTTCTACAATTTATTCTGGGCCAACGAGGGTTCGGGTTCAACAATGGAGTTTTACAAGCGCCGGCAGGCCATCTTGTCGCGGCTAAAAGAAATGGGCGAGGTCAGCGTTGAAGACCTGGCCGCCCATCTGCAAGTATCGGCCAATACCATCCGCAATGACTTGAACGCCCTGGAAGCAGAGAATCTCCTGCGGCGCATCCGCGGTGGCGCAGTTGTTTCCGATAACAACGGTACCTCGGCGCGCCAGCTTTTTGCCGCCCGCGCCAGCGTCAATCAGACCGCCAAAGAGCAGATGGCCCGCTGGGCCGCGAGTCTGGTTAAAGATGGCGAGGCGATTGTCCTCGACGCCAGCAGTACGGTTTACCATCTGGCTACCTTTCTCAAAGACCGCCGCGACTTGACGGTTGTGACCAACGGCCTGGAAGTGGCGCTACTGCTGGCCCGCAACCCCTCCAATAAAGTCATTCTGGCGGCGAATGTTGTTCGCCCCAACGGCTTCACCCTGATTGGCAGCTTGCACCCCGATCTGCTCAATCACTTTTATGCCTCCAAATGTTTCATCACCTGCTCCGGTCTATCCACAGAGCAGGGCTTCACCGAAGCCGACCTCGACGAGGCTCCCCTCAAATCACAAATGATCAAACTCGCTCGCCAGGTAATTGCCCTGGTGGATCACAGCAAATGGGGCCGCATTGATACCTATCGCTTTGCCCAACTGGATCAAATTGACCACCTGATAACGAATCAGGGAGTCAGCCCGGAGAGCCTGGCCGCGTTACGGCAAGCCGCGCCTTTTCCGATTACGGTAGCCGGTGATACCAGCGGCGAAACCATGGAGCCAGGGGCCGCCTTACCTGAGAAACGCCACTACCGGATTGGCTTTGGCAACATGACCGAAGAAATGATCTTTGCCCAGCAAGTCCGGCGCAGCCTGGAACGAGTCGTCCAACGGCTGGACAACGTGGAGTTGTTGATCCGCGACAACGACCTTGACCGCCAAACCGCCCTGGCCAATGCCGCCTGGTTTGTGGCGCAGGAGGTTGACCTGGTGATTGAATATCAGATTGACGCCAAAGCCGGCAATATCATTATGGACAAATTCAACCGGGCCAATATCCCGGTCATTGCCGTTGACATCCCCCTGCCTGGGGCCACCTTTTACGGCGCGGACAACTATCGCGCCGGCTACATTGCCGGTGAAGCCCTGGGCCAATGGATCAAAAAGAATTGGCAGGGCCGGCTGGACATCCTCTTCAAGCTGGAGTTGAGCCGGGTAGGGCCGGTGGCCGGAGCGCGGCTGCAAGGGCAACAAGAGGGCCTGGAGGCCATCATCGGCCCGCTGGCCGAAGAGCAAATGATCTCGGTCGAAACGCCGATTATCATTGACAGGGTTGAGCAAGTGGTCAGCGACTTGCTGCCGGCTATCTCTCCGACGGCTCGCATCGCCGTTATTGCCATCAACGATGACGCCGCGGTGGGCACCTTGACCGCCTTTGAAAAGGCCGGACGTTTGGCTCAGGTTGTGGCGGTGGGGCAAAATGCGGATCGAGTAGGCCGCCAGGCGCTGCGCCGGCCCCAATTTCCCTTTATCGGCACCACTCGCTATGCCCCGGAAAAATACGGGGAGCAGCTTCTCAATTTGGCCCTGAAAATTCTCGAAGGTAAACCCGTTCCCCCGGCTGTTTATAATCAGCATGTTTTTATCACCCGCGATAATATCAATGAATATTACCCTGACCTGGTTGAGGCAGGCTCAGGAGGAGGTGAAGCGATCAAAACAATGAGTTGACCTGCTGGCCCTTGACCTTAACAAATATCTTGAGAGAGGAGAAAATTAACGTGTCACAAAAATATAAATTTATAAAACTGTTGATCTTGCTGTTGACCCTCACGTTGCTGGCGGCTTGTGGCGGCGCCGCAACCCCGCAGCCGGCCACCGAAAAACCGGCCGCGGAAAAACCGGCAACCCAAGAACCGGCGGCAGAAAAACCGGCCACTCAAGAACCGACGGCCGCTCCAGCCGCCACCGAAGCCCCGGCAGCGACTGAAGAAGCCGCCGCGACCGAAGCCCCGGCCGCCAAAAGCAATGAGGATATCAAGCTAGGGATGAGCGTATTGAACCTGGCGAATCCGTTTTTTGTGGCGCTGGCAGCCGGAGCGCAGGAAGAAGCCGACAAGCTGGGCGTCGAGTTGGTCATCAATGACCCCAAAGATGATGTCAACGCTCAGGTGACGGCTCTGGAAAACTTCATCAACGGCGACTTTGACGGCTTTGTGGTCACGGCCACCGACCCGGCGGCGATTGCGCCGCTGGCGAAAGAAGCCCTGGACAAAGGGATGAAGGTCGTCGCTCACACCTCGGATTTGGGTGAGGAGAACCAAACGGCGCTGGTGTGGGCGGTGGAGCACGATATGGGCTACACCCTGGGTCTGCAAGCCGGCGAGTGGGCCAAAGCCCACATCCCCAAAGGGGAAAAGCTGACCCTGGGCATTCTCAACTATGATGTCATTCCCCAGGTGATCCAACGTCGGGAAGGCATCGTGGATGGGATCAAAGAGGTCTTTGGCGACAACCTGGACATCGTGGGCAGCGTCACCGCTGGCGACCCGACGAAGGGCTTGGAAGCGGGTGAGACTTGGCTGCAAGCCCATCCTGACCTGGATATGATTGTGGGCATCAACGATGGGGGGGCGCTGGGCGCGTATCAGGCGGTGGTTGCCGCCGGCAAGAATGACCCCAAGACCTTCTTTGTGGGCGGCATTGACGCCACCGACGAGGCGCTGGCGGCCATCAAAGAAGGCGGGGCGTATCAAGCCACCGTTGACCAGCAGCCCAAAGAAATGGGCGCTCTCACCGTCCGTACCCTGGCTCTGGCTATTGCCGGTAAGCCCTTCGACAAGGTCAGCGCCATCCAATTAGCGCCGGTGAATGCGTCGAATGTGGATGAGTTTCTAAAGTAACAGAAGTTACGCGTTATGTCATTTTGAGCGACGACAGGAGCGAGAAATCCCTCAAGACTACTCTGGCAAGGCCAGGTCATAGGGATTTCTCCCTCCACTCCGGTCGAAATGACATGCTTAGTGCAAAATCAAGGGACTTTTTCGGATTAGCCCTCACCCCGTCGCTGCGCGACTCCCCTCTCCCATTGGGAGAGGGGTTGCCCGCAAGGGGGGCTTCGCACGGAGGTGAGGGCCAACACCCCATCGTTTTTTCCCGAATATCTCTTCTGAGACTGCATTAGGTTCATTGAGTAGTTGCTTGTCAAGTAATAGTTGATCTCTTAAAAACCAGGGAGGTGTGGAGGATTGGGGGCTAACAAAAGTTTGAGTATTTCCCCCTTGACGTGAATTCTCGTGGCGAAACT
>CAZDMM010000287.1:0-8507 GCA_964505845.1 uncultured Caldilineaceae bacterium | reverse complement strand
AACAGCGACAACCCCCGCCTCTTTCGGCTGTTTATGAACAACATGAACTGGACGCTGAATGGGCGTGTATTTGAAATGGAAGGCGCGACCGCCGAGGAAACGGTGCAACTGAACACCGCCGAAGTCTGGGAGTTTGTAAATGAGGCGGGACAGGGTGGGATGATGGCTGATTTTATGGCCCATCCGATGCATCTGCACGGTGTTCAGTTCCGCATCTTGGAGCGGCAAATAGACCCGTCACGGACCACCGACTGGGAGAGTGTCAGCGCCGGGTATGTGGATGATGGCTGGAAGGACAGCTTTTTGATTATGCCCGGCGAACGGGTCAAAGTGCTGCTCAAGTTTGAGGATTACGCTGGGTTGTTCCTGTATCACTGCCACAATCTGGAACACGAAGATATGGGGATGATGCGCAATTACCTGGTGCAAGCCTGACGGCTCGTTAGAAAATAGTAAGTGGCGGTAGCAGGCTCAGTTCAGATGGTTTCGCTCTGGGTGCGCGATGCTCCGAGGCCAACGCAGAAATGATTGTTGGGAGCGGTCCAAGTAGTCAAAACGCCCTAAATCTTTACCAAATCTTCATAAAGACTTCAAGCCAGCTTTAAGATAGCCTGATACCCTGGGAGTGAAATAAAAATAAGATTTAACAATCTGCCTATAACTGCTAAACCTTTATTAGAAGTGATGTCATTACAGGAGGAACAAGCTTGTCCAAAAAAGGAAAAAATAAAAAAAGTACAGTTCAACCCGTTACCCAGCGTTCGTGGTTGCTTTGGGTTGTTGTGGCCGGTGTCTTCTTGATTATTGGTGGGTTAAGCTACATCCTGATCATTGGCCCCAACACCCCAGAAACAGGCAAACCTAAACTTGTCGTTGACCGGAATGAAGTTGATGAAGGCTATCAAAAGCTGGGGGCCACGGTCCACACCACGTTTAAATTACGCAACGAGGGCGATGGGACGCTCCGCATACTCGATCAGCCGCAGGTAAAAGTCGTAGAGGGTTGCTGACCGCCTCAAGCTGTCGTCAGTTCGACGACCATTAAACCGGGGCAGGAAGCCGAACTTTCTATGGATTATATGATGCACGAAGGGATGGATGGTCCACACCGCTTTGAAGTGACTGTGCGGACCAACGATTCAAAGAATCCCCAGATGGTTTTGGTTGCCAAGTCTAATTGGGGACCGTAAGTGAAAAATGCTCGATTGAAGGCCATTCGATGAAATGGATTTTGGTCTTGGTGGTGGGGGTCTTCATGACGGTTGTGGTCAGCGGCTGTGGTTCCAGCAGCAAAGCTATGCCCGACCTCCAGTTGGCGCCCCTGTCACAGATGCCCGATTTTGTGCAGACAGCCCCGCCGACGGTGCAGGAGGCTTACCGCTTTGCGACGGCCAACCCTGAAGTGATGCATAAAATCCCCTGTTACTGTGGCTGTGGAGCGATGGGGCACCAGGATAATCTGGGTTGCTACGTCAAGGAGGTTCGGCCCAATGGCTCAATTGAGTTTGATAATCACGCCACCGGCTGTAGCATCTGCGTGGACATTACCCAGGATGTCATGCGCTTGATGCGACAGGGGCAAGATTTGAAAAGCATTCGCGCCTATGTTGACCAGCAGTACAGCCAATATGGTCTGTCTACTAACACTCCGCAGGTTGAATAATCTTATCAACATGCCACTGCCGTATTACTGAGGTGGCAAGGGTGTTAACCTTACCAGCAACTATAGAGCGAGTCCCAGCCGACAAGCCATGATACGTTCACATCCTTTCGCCCAAAATCTGCTTTTGCTCATTTTTGCCGTCCTGGGCGTTGCTATCCTGGTGATCCCCTGGCCTTTTAGCCCGGCCCCGACCACCCGCCATTTTACCGTGGATGGCCGCCAGTTTGCCTACGAGCCGGGCACCTTGCAGGTCAACCAGGGTGACAGGGTGATCATCACCTTGTCAGCTTCGGACGTGGTTCACGGGTTTTACCTGGACGGTTATGGTCTGGAGACACGCGTTGAACCGGGCCAGTCACAAACCATCCAGTTTGTGGCTGATAAGCCGGGCAAATTCCGCTATCGCTGCTCGGTCAGTTGTGGGACGCTGCATCCTTTTATGACCGGCGAACTTATTGTTGGCCCTAACACCACCTTCGGCCGAGCGGTCGCCCTGTTGACGTTAGTCGTTGGGGGTGCTCCTATACCTGTGGCGCTTTCCACCGCCCCAACCGAGTGAGGCGATTTCATAATGCTGCAAAATCGCCTTGACCTTTTAACCAAAATCCCTCTGCTCAAACCCGTGCTCAAATCGCACCTGTTTCAGCCCGTGCTGATGCTGGCGACCCTGTTTTTCTTTGTTTTCGCCATTTTGACCGGTCTCTTCGGCACGCCAGCCGGGGCCAAAAATTTTAGCATTATCTACATCTGGATTGTCTGGTGGACGGTGCTGATTATCATT
The DNA here is from genome assembly GCA_964505845.1 of uncultured Caldilineaceae bacterium. GTDB lineage: Bacteria > Chloroflexota > Anaerolineae > 4572-78 > J111 > DSQQ01. Next base: position 6,063 of record CAZDMM010000287.1, on the reverse strand, counting down.
CTGGTACCCTTCTTCGGGCGCTTGTGGTGTACGGTTTGCCCCATTCCCGGTCCCGGTGAGTGGCTGCAGCGGCGCAGCCTCATCTACAAGCGTTTTCCTCGGTTGATGAGCTTGCGCCGGCGCTGGCCCCGCCGCTTCAAAAACATCTGGCTGCAAAATTTTGGCTTCCTTGGGGTCGCTCTGTTCAGCGCCATCATTCTGACCCGTCCTTCGGTCACCGCCTGGGTGTTGTTGAGCTTTCTCCTGTTGGGGGTCATCCTCAGCATTTTCTACGAAAACCGGGTCTTTTGCCGGTATGTCTGCCCGGTTGGGGGCTTTATCGGGCTTTATTCCTTGACCGCTGCCCTCGAACTGCGGGTTAAAGATGCCCAGGTTTGTAAGGACCACTCGACCAAAGACTGCGTAGTGGGCACGGCGACCAGTTATGGCTGTCCCTGGCTGGTTTTCCCCGGCAACCTGGAGCGCAACACTTACTGCGGCCTATGCACCGAGTGTCTCAAAAACTGTCCCAAAGACAATATCGCGCTTAACCTGAGACCCTTCGGCAGCGATCTGCTGGTCGCCAAAGGCCGCAGCCTGGATGAAGCCTACAAAGCTTTCATTATGCTGGCCTGCGCCCTGCTTTACTCTGCTGTACTGCTCGGACCGTGGGGCTGGCTGAAGGGCTGGGCCAATATGGACACCTGGGGGGAATGGACTATCTACGCCGCTGGCTTCTTGAGTGTCAATTTAGTGATAATTCCCGGCCTGTTCTGGCTGGCTGCCCTGGCCGCGCGCAAGCTCGCCCGGCTGGAAATTTCGTCCCGGCAGGTGTTTGTGGATTATGCTTACACCCTGGTGCCCATGGGCTTCATGGGCTGGATTGCCTTTAGTTTTGCTTTTGTTTTCGTCAACGGCAGCTATGCCTTGCCGGTTCTGTCCGACCCCTTTGGCTGGGGCTGGAATCTATTCGGGACCAAAGCTATCCCCTGGACGCCTTTCCTGCCTGACCTGGTCGCCGCCCTGCAAGTGGCTGTTCTGTTGGTGGGCCTGGCCTTTTCCATTTCCATCGCCTTCCGCATTGGCCGCCAGCACGCCAAAAGTGACGCTCTCGCCTGGCGCGGAACATTGCCGGTGTCTGCTTTTCTAGTAGGGGTGACCCTGGTGTTTCTGAAATTGTATTTAGGTTGAAAGAGAGTAGGGGAGCAGGGGTGCGGAGGAGCAGGGCAGATGCGTATTAGACTCTCCCCTGCTCCCCTGCCGCTTCCTGTGATGAATGAACGTAATCTTGAACGTCTCGCCGTAACTATCTTGGTTCTCATCCTGATCGGCCTGCCGCTGGCTGTTTTCGGCTACCACTATGGGCTGCGTCCGGCTTTGAGCGAGATACGAACCATTGACATTCTTGCGGCTGCTCCCGAAGACGGTGGTTTCCAACCGGACAGCATCGAGGTCCAAAAAGACGAGAAGGTCCGCCTGCGCTTCAGTGTGCCTGATGTTACGCACGGCGTGGCGATTGCCGGGCTAGGCGTAGACCTCGGCCAGATTGATCCGGGGCAGGTCAAAGAGGTCGAAGTGGTATTCGATAAAGCGGGGGTGGTGACCTTTTACTGCAACACTTGGTGCAGTCCCAACCACTGGCGCATGCGCGGCACCGTAACCGTCCTTGATCCCGCCGATCCTCAGGCCCACTTGCAGGCTAATTCCGGCTCCGACCCGGTCATCCAATCCCTCATCACCCGCAAGGTTGATATTGATGCTCCCCGCGAAGTCCCGGTTGTGCCAACTGAGATACCTTCAGCGGCCACCGGCCAAGCTCTCATTGAACAGCATCGCCCAGATTTGCCGGCCGAGCTTTTTCAAAACGACTGGGTGCGGCAGCACAGTCCAGCTGAGGCTTATCTTTTGCTCCAGCAAAAAGTACCCCAGCTAACCGAGGCCCAACGCTGGGACCTGATTGTTTATCTCTGGACGGCACCTCTTACGGTTGATGACCGGGAGTGGGCCAGCCAGCAGTACGCCAAAAACTGTGCTGCCTGTCACGGCGAAACCGGCCGGGGCGATGGCCCGGCGGCCGCCGCGATTAATGCCCAACTCCAGTCCAGCCCGATGGTCAGCATGACCCATCAAGTGGCCTCCTTCGCACCTTCGTCCCAAACGATGGCGGCGACGATGGATATTTACTACGCCAAGCTGCGTCGGGGTGGGATGGGAACCTCGATGCCCTCGTTCGGCCCCATTTTTCATGAGTCCGAAACCTGGAAACTGGTTTACTATTTGTGGGAGCTAACTTTTACTCAGACGGAGCCGTTGCCGCCAGGGGACCACGGGCATTGACCAAAAGTCGCTGCCGTACTATACGTGTTTTGAGGATTTCTGGGGTTGAAAGCAAGTAATCCTGATCTGATTTTTAGAGTATTCTATTGAAGAGGTGAGATTCGGCAATGGACAAGACCGATCTTATTCAGGTGGTACTGGCCGATGACCATATGGTGGTGCGCAAGGGTATCCGGGGCTTTCTGGAAGAGGAGGGCGATATTCAGGTTGTAGCCGAAGCGAATACGGGTACTCAGGTAGTCGCCCTGACCCTGGAACACCGACCCAACGTCGCCGTGCTGGACATTCAGATGCCAGGAATGACCGGGATCGAGGCCGCCCGCCAGATTAAGGCACAAGCGCCTAACTTACAGATATTGGTATTAACAGTCTATGACGACGCCCCTTACATCTTTGCCATGCTTCAGGCGGGCGCCAGCGGCTACGTCCTCAAAAATGCGCCTTCCGACGAACTCGTTCGGGCTGTACGCACGGTGGCTGCCGGCGGCTCAGCTTTGCCGGTTGTCACAGCCAAAGTGATGGCTCAATTGAGCATGGGCAAGTCCCTCGGTGCCCAGCCCGCTATTGAGAAGTTGACGCAACGCGAACTGGATGTGCTGCGTCTGGCGGCTAAGGGTCACACCAATCGAGCCATTGGTCAGGAGTTGAGCATCAGCGACCGGACCGTGCAGGGACATTTGGCTACTATCTTCGGCAAGCTGGGGGTCGCTACCCGGACCGAAGCGGTGCTGCTGGCGATGAAGCAGGGCTGGATTACCCTGGACGAAGCCGTGGAGTAGGTGATGTTACGACTGTTGGGCAGCCTGCGCGGGCTGCGCGTTCAGCTTTTGCTGTGGCTGGTGCTGCCCTTGACGCTAGTCCTGGTAGGGGTCGCTATTACGGGCATCAGTGTCCACCAAAGCTCGATGCGGCGGATGGTGGAGGAGTTGGATGCCCGCTCTGCTCGTTTGGCCGCTGTTCACCTGAGCGATGGCCTGGCCGCCCGTTCGGCCTGGTTACAGCTTAACGCCCTTAACCCTGCCCTGCCGCCGGAAAATATCTCCCGGATATTCTTCGACGGTGGGCTGGCTCGTTTCGATGCTTCGGGCCAGATAGTGACTGCCAGTCCTTCAGCCGAAGCCTGGCGTGACCGGCCCGTCGCTGCCCTGCTCTCCCACCCTGCGTCTGACACTCCTATCAACTCGATCCCCTTTTCTCCGCTCTTTATAGATCCTCTTTCAGACCGTCCGAGCCTGTTCATTCATGCGACAACCCCGAACGATGGCATGATTGTGGGCACCGTTTCCCTGGAACAGCTCGGCTTAACTGAAGCGGTGGTCGAGGCCAGAAACCCAGGTATAGTCAAGCCGCCGCCAGGCTCTCATAACCCGGCTCCCGGTGGCACGATAGCGTTCCTCGTGGACGCCACCGGGCGGGTCATCTATCACCCCAACCCGGCACTGATCGGGCAGGACTTCAAGGAGCACGAGGGCGTCGCCGCAGTTATTCAAGGCCAGACCGGGGCCACCTATCATCAAGAGCCCGATGGTCAAGAGTGGGCCGTCGGCTATGCGCCGGTAGCCGGGCCAGACTGGGGGTTGGTCGTCCAGGAACCGTGGGAGGCATTGATTGCTCCAATCATGCGTTTTTCCCTCTTAGCGCCGCTAACGTTAGTTGTCGCCGCTCTGATTTCCGGGTTGGCCGTCACCTTTGGGCTGCGCTACGTGGTGCATCCCTTGCAGACGCTGGACCGGCAGGCGACCCGGCTGGCCTGGGGTGAATTTGCAGCAGTGAATACCCCTGTCGGAGGGGTGAAGGAGATTGAAGACTTGCGGCGAACCTTGATTGGTATGGCCGAACAAATTCGACGTTACCAGGAAGGGATGCGTGATTACATTGCCGCGGTCACGATGGCCCAAGAGGAGGAACGCCAGCGGCTGGCCCGAGAACTGCACGACGAGACGGTCCAGGCCCTGATCGCTCTTGGCCAGCGGCTTGAAATGGCCCAGAAGGCGCTGGACAAAGATCCTGAAAGAGCACGGCAGCGGCTGGCAGAGTTGCGAGTACTGGCCGGCGACACGCAGGAAGAGGTGCGCCGCTTTAGCCGGGCACTGCGTCCGCTCTATCTGGAAGACCTGGGCTTTGTACCGGCCCTAGAGATGTTAGCTCAAGAAGTCGAGCGCCAAAACGGCCTGGCGGTTTCGGTCAGGATCGAAGGCGAGATACGCCGCTTGGCTGCCGATCTGGAGTTGACGGCCTACCGTATCGCCCAGGAAGGGTTGAGCAATGCGGTACGGCACGCTCAGGCCAAAAATGCCTGGCTGACCGTTGTCTTCACTCATAACGAGCTAACTCTGCGCCTTCAGGACGACGGTCGGGGCTTTGAGCCGCCCATCAACCCAGCTGAGCTGGCTCACACCGGCCATTTTGGGCTGATGGGCTTGCACGAGCGGGCCCTGTTGTTTGGTGGCCGGTTGGAAGTCCGTTCCAGGCCGGGCGAAGGCACTACACTGGAAGTTTGTCTACCGCTACGGGATACGCTCAAAGAACAAGTACCTCTCGCTCGCGTATCTCACCCTCGCCCGTAAAACCAGACCTTGACGACTTCAGGTAACTGATCATCAGACTTCGTTTCAGCCTGGTTGGCGTATTTGTCAACCAGGCCATTTTGCCTATATCCTGACAAGCCGGATAGCGCTGTTGTTATCTACCGGAGGGGGTTATCCTAAGACTTACACTCAGTTAGACGGTAAATATTGCTATGAGAAGTTCCTCGCGGCCGACTTGGCCCGCTCCTTTATTTTTCCTAAGCCGCTGTATCTGTACCAGGCGAGCGCAGCCGACCGATTCAGGCGTATCGACTGCACTCGCCACTAATTAGAGAGGTGCTGGAGGTGCTCATCGAGGCTTACCGGCGTGAGCGGCAGTCCAGCGAAACATTCGTGGCTTGGATCAACCGCCTGCAAGAAACGGGCCAACTGAAAGACTGGGCGCTGGGAGTAGTGAAGCCGTTTTTGGCCGTTGATGGTGTGCTTGACCTGAGTGATTGGGGTCAACGGGACAACTTCACGCTACAGATTGGCACAAACGAATGCGCGGCATGAACTATCCTTCCACGTTTCGGATGAATAGATTGATCGGTATCAGCCAGCCCTTTTTCTCATTGAGTGTCGCAGCTAACAGGTCAAAAGGTTCAATTTCTCCCCTGCCAAATGGCGGGGGAGAAATCACGTCATTTAGCGCTATTACAACCTCCTCTTTTGGGATAAACTGGTGGCAAGGTCATCCGAAGGCCTTACGATTGCGTTGTCTAGCCGGATTCCGTCTTCATTAAATGGATCACAATCAGCCTAACAAATTTTTTGAACCAGCGAAGTTCCACCCTCTTCCCTCGCTGCAAGCAAAAATACGGCAGGCGACCAGCTTAATCCTTATCGTCGTCGGCTTAATCTTGCTAGCTCAAAGCCCACCTTTACGCCGACCCCGGGGCCAAGGCTATCTACGCAAGAGAGGGTAGCGCCTTCTCTGGTCGACAATCCCCTGCCAGTAGTAGAGGCAATATCACCCATTCAAGCCATGGCCACCCCTGGGGGAACCAGTGCCGCTGTTTCACCCCCAACTCAGATTGTGGCTAAAAGCATTAATCTGGACGCGAAAGTAGTCGAAGTCGGCTGGAAGCAAGTGATTGAAAACGGCGTCCCGACTAATGTGTGGGAGGTGGCGGATTACGCCGCCGGCTGGCATAAAAACTCCAAGATCCCCAATCAA
>CAZDMM010000286.1:0-8520 GCA_964505845.1 uncultured Caldilineaceae bacterium | reverse complement strand
TTTTTGTGGACGAGCACGGCCAAAAACTGGTCACCACGCGGCTGGAGCAGCCCCGGTCCGGGTTATTTGCCAGGGCTGTGGAGACGCTGGCCGTCTCCAATCGCATCCAACCCCCGGCCATCGTCATTAAACGAGCGGTGTACGAAGCCCTGGGGGGCTATAATTTGCGGCTGTTTCATGCCGCCGATTGGGAAATGTGGGTACGCCTGGCCGCCCGTTACCCTATCTGGTACGAAGTTGAGCCGCTGGCGGTGTATCGCGTCCATACCGCCTCCCATACCTCGCGCCTGTTTCAAAGCGGGGCCAATATCCAAAACCGGCGTGATTGTATTTATCTCTGCCATCAATATTTGCCTCCCGCTCAGGCCGGCCTGCTCACCCGCAAAGCCCTGGGCTACGCTATCCTCTATGCTCTGCGCCTGGCCTATCAGTTTTTCAAAGCGGGACAGGCGCGCCTCTCCCTGGTGCAATTTCGAGAGGCGCTGGTCTGTCTATGGCAGATGCTCCGGCCCCGCTACCGCCAGGTTATGTCATGAAAGTTTCTATTCTGATCGGTTCGCGGGATAGACCGGAGATCTTAAAACGCTGCCTTGAAAGCGCCTGCGCCCAGCAGTACAGCCCTCTGGAAATTCTCATCTTGGATGACAACTCCACCCAAGTCCGGCTGGCCGAAGCCCTGGCCGTTCAGCTTGCCGATGCTCGCGTGCGCTGTTTGCGCGCCGATGAGTCGCGCGGGGTAGCCGGTGGGCGTAATTTTTTGATGCAGCAGGCCAAAGGCGATATCTTTTGTGTGATTGATGACGACGCTTACTTTGAGGATCGTGATAATATCGTCCAACTGGTTGAGGCTTTTAAGCGCGACCCCAAAGTTGGCATTGTCGCTACCAGGGTGGTTGAGCACCAGGCGGGCCAAACCGACCTGCGCGTACCTTTTAGCCGGCGCGCCCGGCAGCAGCAGCCGGGCCTGACAGGCCGGACGCAGCGCGTCTCTTATTATCTGGGAACCTGCCATGCCATCCACCGCAAGGTCATCGAGCGCTGCGGCGGTTACCGCGATGATTTGATGTTTGGCGAGGAAGAGCTGGACCTGTCGTATCGGGCCATTGAGGCCGGCTTTGAGCTGCTGTACCTGCCGGAGGTGGTGGTACACCATCACCCGCAGCCCTCGGTGGTGGGCCAGCGGGACGACCGGCCTCGCTCGGAATTGTACTACCATGTGCGCAACCGCTTCTTTATGGCTTACCAATATCTGCCGGCGCTTTATATCCCCACTTATCTCACCGTTTGGTTAAGCCTTTATGGCCTCAGAGCTATGCGGCAGCGCCGCTTTAAGGATTTTTGGGGTGGGATGCAGGCCGGTTTGGCCTTGATAAAATCTCTCCAGCGCACCCGGCTCAGCCCGCCAACCATCAGATACCTCAAAGCCCATCATGGCCGGCTGTGGTATTGAGCATGCCCCACCCCTCAGCCTCGCTTGTAACGGTTATCATGCCCGTCCTCAACGAGGCCGGCTTTATCCGGCGCAGCCTGGGAGCGGTGCTGCAACAAGATTATCCCCCTGAGCGCCTGGAAATCCTGGTGGTGGACGGCGGCTCTACCGACGGCACTCCGGCGCTGGTGCAGGAGTTGTTCCAAAACCGCCCGCTGGCCCGGCTGCTGCACAATCCGCAGCAGATTCAAGCCGCCGCTCTTAACCTGGGGATTCTGGCGGCCAGCGGTGAGATTCTGGTGCGGGTGGATGGTCACACCATGATCGCCCCCAACTACGTGAGCGAGTGCGTCCGCCTGCTCACTCAGGACGCAGCCGACAACGTCGGCGGGTTGATGCGGCCGCAGGGAACCACCTATGTGGGGCAGGCGGTCGCCCTGGCTACCAGCTCGCCCTTTGGGGCCGGCGACGCCAAGTTTCATTATGCGGCTCAAGCGCAGTATGTGGACACCGTTTACCTGGGCGCTTTTTGGCGCAAAACGTTTGACCGGATTGGGCTGTACGATCCGGCCGTCCACATTAACGAGGATTACGAGCTAAATTATCGTTTGCGCCAGGCCGGGGGGCGCATCCTCTTGAGTCCCACCATTCAATCAACCTATGTCCCCCGCGCTTCGCTGCCGGCTTTGTGGCGGCAGTACTTCATTTATGGCCGGCAAAAAGTCCGCACCCTGCGCAAACACCCGGAGTCGCTGCGCTGGCGGCAGGCTGTGCCGCCGCTCTTTGTGCTGACCTTTTTTGGCAGTCTCGGCCTGAGTTTGGTTTTTACCCCGCTGCACCGCTTGTTTAGCCTGGTAAGCTGGCTCTATTTGCTGGCAAATTTTGTTGCGAGTACAATAGTAGCCAGACGCGGCGGCTGGCGCTATTTCCCCATTTTGCCCCTGACGTTTGCCACCATCCACTTTGCCTGGGGAACCGGCTTTTGGGCTGGCCTGTTCCAGGTTTTGACTGGCCGCGCTAAAAGGTAAGTTAGAAAGTATCTTTAGTAATTGGCCGGTTAATTACCGATTACCAATAACCATCTCGTATGGATCAAGAATTAACCTTGCCCACCCCTGTGCCGCATTTACAGCGCCGCCCTTTTTCGGTGCAGTTGGCGGAACATAAACGGATTTTAGTCACGGTAGACGCCCTGCTGGTGCTGGCGGCGCTGGTATTGGGGCTGTGGTTTGGGGCGCAGCGCTCCGGCTGGGTCTTCTCGGCGGAACTGGTATTAATCTATAGCCCCTGGTTTGCCGGTTTAATGGGGCTGTATTTTCTGTGCGGCGCGGTCAACGATGCTTACAAGCCCAAAGTGGCAGCCGACCCGCTGGCCAGCTTCGTAGCAGTCTTGAAAACAGTGGTACAAATCTTTCTCCTGTACCTGCTGCTTTATGCCTTAACCCCCTTCCCTTACTCCAATTATATTCCGCGCCACTTCATCGCCTTTTTTGCTATTTTTGCCCCTATTTTTTTGACCGGCTGGCGACAGTTATACAGTTGGGCTTTTGCCCTGCCGGTTTTTCAACGCCGCGCTCTGATTGTAGGGGCCGGCTGGGCCGGTCAAACCATCATCAAAACCCTGCAAGATTTTGCCCCGGCCCATTTTGAAATTGTCGGCCTGGTAGATGACGACCCGGCCAAGCAGCAGACGGTGATTCACAATGTGCCGGTGCTCGGCCCCACCGCCGATCTGCCCGCTCTGGCCCAGAAAAAAGGGGCCACCGACATCGTGCTGGCCATCAACCGGACGGTGCCGGGCAGTGTGTTAGCCAGTTTGTTGGCCTGCTATGAGCAGGGCTTGCGCGTCTCCACCATGCCGGAACTGTATGAGCACCTCACCGAGCGCGTCCCGGTGGAGCATACCGGCGACAACTGGTTTGTGGTTTTGCCGCTGGACAACAAAGGCCAGCAGCTCTCGTACCGGCTGGTCAAACGCTTGCTGGATATTGTGGTGGCGGTCATCGGTTTGCTGCTGTGCGCGCCCCTGTTACCCCTGCTGGCTCTGCTCATCAAGCTTGACTCCCCGGGCCCGGTTTTTTATCGCCAAAAACGGCTGGGGCAGGGCGGGCGCGTTTTTGAGTTGGTCAAACTGCGCTCCATGTTCACCGACGCCGAAGCCGACGGCCCCAGATGGGCCGAAAAGTACGATACCCGTGTGACCCGCAGCGGCATGTTTTTGCGGCGGACGCGCCTGGATGAACTGCCGCAATTGTTCAATATTCTACGCGGCGATATGAGCTTGATTGGCCCGCGCCCGGAACGCCCGGAGTTTGTGGCCGAGCTGCAGCAGGAAATCCCCTTCTATCGCACCCGGCTTACCGTAAAACCGGGGCTAACCGGCTGGGCCCAGGTGAATTATGATTATGGCCGCTCGGTAGAAGATGCCCTGGAAAAACTCCGCTATGACCTTTATTACATCAAGCGCCAATCCCTCCAGCTTGATCTGGTTATCCTGCTCAAAACCGTCACCCTGATCCTGCTGCTGAAGGGCACTTGAGCGCCATCCCGGTCAACCCGATGGTTGAGACCCTGCCCATCGCTGCTCCCTCCCACCGCCGCTGGCTCCTGTTGTTGATTGGCCTGACCGTAGTGAGAGGGTTATTTTACCTCTCCATTTTTCCCCCGTTTTTAGCCCCCGATGAGTCGGCCCATTTTGAGGCCATTTGTCTCCTGGGCCAGTAAAAAATATGGCCTACGGAAGAAGTCTACGCCCACACACCCATGCATCCCGATATGGCAGCCACTTTTGAAAATTTTAGAATTTGGGAGCTGGTGGGCCTCTATTCGCCTACCCGCAGCCTGGGTGTAACCAGCAATTTGTTTGTTGACTACTACCCCACCCAAATTGGCGGCAGCGAGGTGGTGGCCGACTCTTATCTGATGCTCTACCATCTCACCCTGGCGCCGCTGTCGGCTCTGCTGGCGGGGCTGGAACTGTCAACCCAGGTATATGTACTGCGGGCTGTGTCTGTGCTGTTTGCGGCTGCGGCGCTGGCAATCGCCTGGCTCACCATCCGCGCCATCCTGCCTAAAGACGCCAGCCTGGCCCTGGCTGCGGGCGCTTTTATGGTTTTTTGGCCCATGCACACCCACGTGGACGCCTCTGTAACCGTAGACGCACTGGTTGAATTATGGGCCTGTTTGTTTTTTTGGCTGTTGGGGTCTCTTTATCTAAAGGGTTGGGCCTGGCCCAAAGCGGCGGCTCTGGCGGCGGTGATGGGCCTGGCTATTTTAACCAAGCCGACCGCCCTTTTTTTGGGACCTACTTTAGCCGCCGCCGGGGTAATTTACCTGGCCCGGCGACTCCGCTGGCCCGGCTGGGCGCTGGGGGCTATGCTAACCGGCTTGATATTGTTTAGTTTTTTCGGGGCGATATTAGCGCATCAAAATTCTGCGGGGGGCCGCAAGATCTTATCCCTGGCCGCCCTGTCATTTTCTCTCCCGGACTGGACAAATTATGTTACCGCCGAGGCCCTGGCCCACTATGTGAGCGCGCTCAACTTTGCGGTGTTATCCTTTGCCGGGCTTTTTGGCTGGTCTAACATCCATGTTCCCTGGCTGTGGGTGCGCCTGTGGGCCGGTTTAATAGTAATTATCGCCCTGGGCGCGGCCCTATTCATCTTCCAAAATCTGGGGCGCAGCCGGCCCGGATTGAATGACCGGCAGCGCGAGGTGCTGTTAATCTTGCTGCTGGCCCTGATTTTTTCGGGCATCGGGGTCATTACCCCCACCATCGCTACCCAGTCGCCGGTGTGGAGCATCCATTCGCGCTATTATTTTCCGGCTATTATCCCCCTGGCGGTTTATGCTTTTGCCGGTTTTCGCCAGCTTTTCCCTGGCCGGCTCAGGCCGTATGCCCTGCCCGCCTGGGTGCTTGGTTGGATCACTTACGATAGTTTGGTGCTGCTGTGGGTGGTTATCCCCTATTTGTACAGCTAATGAGGTTTGGGCGGCGGCGTTATCTCTATGCCGGGTTGGCCGGTTTGGGCCTGTTGGGCTTGTGGCTCTGGCTTGGCCGCATTTCCCTCCTGCAGTCGTTCAATTCTGCGCCCAAACTCTATAATGAAACTAATGTGCTCTGGTTAGACTCGGCGGCCGAAGTCAAGCAGGAGTTTACGGCTACCTATCCTGGCCTGGCCGGTGTAGATATTTTGGTAACCGGCCCCAAAGCCAAGGAGACCACCTTGACTCTTTTGCTGCGAGCGGACTGCCAGACCTCTGCCGACCTGCGCCGCAGCACCGTCATATCCGCCGGGCGAGACGGCGACGGGCGTCTCATTTACTCCTTTGCTTTCGCGCCCATTGATGCATCAACCAATCACAAATTTTGTTTTAAGCTGGAGTCAAATTTGTCGGGGGAGATGAGCCGGGGGGTAGGGGTACTGGTCAACTATGCCAATGTTTATTCAGCCGGACGCCTCTTTTACACCCCGCCGCCCAAACCGCTGTCTGCCCCGGCGGCAGAATCGGCGGAGGTTGCCGACTTGCCTCACCGCTTATTCTTGCCGGTGCTGCATAAAAGTCAACCCCCTTATGAGCAAGCTGATGTTGGCTTTAACTTGCGCTACAACGGGCCGGCCATGCCGGCGCTGGCGGTTTTTTGGTCACGCCTGTTGGCGCACAAACCTTACCTTTTTGGCAGTTCAGGCTTTTATCTGGTTTTGCTGCTAAGTTATGGGGTAGGAGTAATTTTACTGCTGCGAGCGGCCTTTGGGCAGGCTGAAAAGAAGGATTTGCCGGGTTGATGGGGCCGGGATTAGAGGACGCCTGCCAATCCCCTAATCCCGGCTAAATTCTTTGGTTTTGATACCTCACCTGAGCAGCTACCAATGCTGCTCCTGATTCGGCGCAAATAAAGCCCTGGCTCACAACACCGGCGCATGGGGACTGCGCCGCAAAAACTGCCCGCTGCCCTGCCGGCCCTGCCAGCTTTCACCCACCACAATGCTTTGCCCGCGCAGCAGCACCCGCACTGGCCAGCCGGTCACTTCCATGCCCTCGTACACGTTATAATCGGTATTCATATGGTGCGTTTGAGCAGAAATGGTGTGAATTTTCCCCGGGTCCCACAGCACAATATCGGCATCAGAGCCGACTGCGATGGTTCCCTTGCGGGGATACAGCCCAAATATTTTGGCCGGATTGGTGGCCGTCAACTCCACAAAACGATTGGCGCTAAAGCGGCCGCCGTTTACCCCGTGATGCCACATCACCGGCATGCGATCCTCGATGCCCGGCATGCCGTTGGGGATTTTGGCAAAATTACCTTTGCCCAGCTCTTTCCCCGGAATTCGCCCGTTGACCCCGCCTTCAAACCAGAAGGGGCAGTGGTCGGTTGAAACTGCTTGCAGCGTGCCATCGCTCAAAGCGTGCCATAAAATTTCGGCGTCTTTGGGCTTGCGCACCGGCGGCGAGCACACAAATTTGGCCCCTTCAAAATTCGGGCGAGCCAGGTCATTTTCAAAGATAAACATGTACTGGGTGCAGGTTTCACCCATCACCGGCAAACCTTTGGCCCGGCCCAGGGTTAACTGCTCTATGGCATCCTGGCAGGTCATGTGGACGACATACAACGGCGCCCCTGCTACCCCGGCCAAGGCAATGGCGCGACCGGTGGCTTCACCTTCAATCAGGGCAGGATGGGCCACCGCGTGATAATAAGGGTCGGTTTTGCCCTCGGCCAACAGCTTGGGAACCAGTTCCGCAATCACGTCGCCGTTCTCAGCGTGAACCATAATCAACATGCCGTGTTCCGCCGCCTTCAGCATGGCCCGGAACAGAGTGGTATCATCCACCTGAAAGACTCCTTTATAGGCCATAAAGAGCTTCAGGCTGGTGATGCCTTCATTGATAACGCTGGGAATTTCGTCCATCACCTCAGGGCGCAGGTCGGTAATTGCCACGTGGAACCCATAATCAATGGCCGCTTTGCCGTCAGCCTTGCGATGCCACTCTTCAATCCCCTGCTTGAGCGAGCCGCCAATCGGTTGAATCACAAAATCAATGTGGGTGGTAGTGCCGCCAAACGCGGCGGCGCGATGGCCGGTAAAGAAATCGTCCGAAGAAAGCGTGCCGCCAAAAGGTAGTTCCAGGTGGGTATGCACATCAATCCCTCCTGGCAGCAGCAGCAGCCCGGCGGCGTCAATGATTTCATGGCCGTCGCCCGGCAAATTCTGCCCCATCAGCACCACCTTTTCGGCCTCAATCAAGATATCCGCTTTAAAGGTATCGCCGGCGGTAACAACCGTACCATTTTTGATTAAAGTACCCATAAAGGTTTTCTCCCTAAAGTGATTCTTTGGCGTCATTTCGACCCGCCCGGCGAGGAGAAACCCCCTCTCCCTTTGGCCCGGAAATGACAAAACGGAATTAGCAAAGAGAGGGTGTTCCAGCCATTCTTTCAAACTGCTGAAACACCCCCTGTTATACCTATATCTCTTCTTCGGCCTTGAAGAAAATCAGGGTAATCAGGTAGCAGGCTGCTCCTTTGCTACCCTGCCACCTTGCTACCCTGCTACTCTTTATTCTCCGCCGGGCGTTACTTCTACCGTTTGAGCCTTCCAATTTTCGCCGGTCACGTCGCCGCTCAAGAATTTGTGAGCTTGTTCCGCCAGGTCGGTGCGATACGCGCCCTCGGTGGGAGCCTTTTTGATGACGCCGCCCTCAACCGAGATCTTGGCCGTTTGTTCCCACAACTTCTCATCCATGATGCCGATGCCTTTGGGCGAGGGCCAGATGAGCTTGTTGATTTCATTCAACTGCCAGGCCATGTGACCTTTGCCCAGGGTGGAGCCGTTATCCAGCACAATCTGCACGCACTCATCAAAGTTGTCGCGGCAGAACTGCCAGCCTTTGAAGGAGGCCGCCAGGAAGCGCACGGCAATATCCTCATTCTTCCCTTCAGCCAGCCACTTGCCATCGGTAAAGACGTGGTCTTGCAGCATGGCCGTGCCAACATCATTGAAGTTGATGACCACCAAATCTTCCGGCTTGTAGAGTTCGCCGGTTTCGGGGTTGGTGGCTTCTAACACCTGGGCGTACTCGTTGTA
>CAZDMM010000285.1:0-8521 GCA_964505845.1 uncultured Caldilineaceae bacterium | reverse complement strand
CCGGCCGGTTACGGCAAGACCACCCTCATGGCTTCGTTTCTGGCCGGATGCCCCGCTTTGCCCGTCGCCTGGATTTCCCTCGACGAAGAAGACAATGACCCCGTCCGTTTTCTGACCGCGCTGGTTACTGCCTGGCAACGGGTGAACCCGGCCTTTGGGGCCAACATCCACGCCCTGTTGGCCAGCCTGACCGACCCCGCCAGTGAAACCCGCCGGGTGATGGGGGTGCTGATCAACGAAATGCTGGAGAGTCTGCCGGAAAATTGCCTGGTTTTCGATGATCTTCACTGGGTTACAGAGCCGGTCGTCTATGCCTCACTGGATTATCTGCTTGAACGAGTGCCGCCGCACATTCACTTCATTGTCGCCACGCGGCATGATCCCCCCCTGGCCCTGGCCCGCCTGCGGGCGCGCGGCCAACTTGTCGAGCTGCGCCTGCCCGATTTGCGCTTCACCCCCACCGAAGCCAGCCTCTTTCTCAACGACAAGCAACATCTCGCCCTGTCGCCCGACGACCTGGCCCGCCTCCAGGTCCGCACCGAAGGCTGGGCGGCAGGACTGCGCCTGCTGGCCGGTTCGCTGGAGCGGATTGGTTCAGCCGCCGACCGCGCCGCCTTCATCCAAACCCTGGCCGACACCCCACGCTATGTATTTGATTTCCTGGCGGATGAGGTGCTCAAGCGGCAGGAGCCGGACACGCGCACCTTTTTGCTAGAAACCTCCATCCTGGCCGAAATCACCCGGCCGTTGGCCCAAGCAGTAACGGGGCGCAGCGATACACCCTCACTCCTCGAAAATCTGTATCGCCGCAACCTCTTTCTGGTCCGGGTTGACGAAACCGGCCCAACCTTCCGCTACCACGCCCTGTTTGCCGAATTCTTGCGCCAGCAATTGGAATGTGACATGCCGGATCACCTCGTCGAGCTGCACCGGCGTGCCGCCGAAGCGCAGCGGGCCACCGCGCCGGCCCGGGCCATCAGCCACTATCTTTCCGCCCAGTTGTGGGCTGAGGCTGCCCAAACCATCGAACAGGTGGGCGATGTGTTTATTCAGCAAGGCTTATTGGGCAGTTTGCGGGGGTGGCTGGAAACACTGCCCCCATCTATCCGCCAGGCACGCCCACGTTTGTTGTATTTGTTAGGGCTGTGTGCCCTGCAACGCGGTGAATTAAATGAGGCCCTGACCATACTCGACTCCGCCCGCTGCGGCTTTGAAACGGGCGATGACCCGGCCGGCCTGGCCGAGACGCTGCTGCTGATGATTGACGCGGTCAGCCGCCAGCATGACTATGCCCGTCAAGCGGCCTTGACGCAACAAGCCTTGGCGCTTCCGCTGCCCGTTCACGGCCAGGTGCAGTTGTTGATGGCCCAGGTCTGGCAGTCGCTCTTTCAGCGCCAGATCAGACAGGCGGACGAGGCGCTTGACCAGGCGCTCAGCCTCACCCTGACCTCAAAGGATGGGCGAGCATTCAACGTCATCGCGCCGATTTTGAACATGCCTCTGGCCTTTCTGCCCGGCGGACCCGCCCGGCTCGATCGCTACTGTCAGCAGGTTTTGTCTCGTTTTGGGCATGGCGTGAGCGCCATCTCTGCCGGTACGCGCGCCTTGCAGAGTTATTTGCTGCTGTTGCAGGGCGCGGTGGATCAAGCCGCGGCTGCGGCCAACGAGGTGCGGGCCATGGGCAATCAGGTCGGCAGTTTGGTGTACGCCGAGTTCCAGGCGCGCTACGTGCAAGGATTGGTGGCCGGCGTGCGCGGCGATTATCCCAGGGCCGAGGAACTCTGGGCCGAAGCGCTGCCCTGGCTGGAACAGACCCCTTCCGTCCGTCCTTATGTTGTAGCGGTTCTCTCTTTCATCGGCCGGGCTCAATGGCTGCAAAAAAAGTTCGACCAGGCCCGGCAAACCGAGGTGCGCATTGCGGCTGTTGTTGATCCAGAGGAATTTCCAGAAACGACAGTCACACGTCACTTGATGCGCGCCTTAGTCGAAATGACCGATCGCCGCTTTGACCAGGCCGAGCGCACCCTCCACCAGGCCTTGCTGATCGAACAACGCTGGCCGCACGCTGCGATCTTTGGTAGTCCACGCCTGTTTCTGGCCTATCTGCACCGGCAGGCCAAGCGCGAGAAAGAGGCATGGGCGCACTTTGCCCCCCTCCTGGCCGAGTGCGAGCAGCGCCACATGCCTGGCCTGATCCTGCAAGAAACGCAGATAGCCGTACCGCTCCTGCGTCTGGCCGTTGAAAAGAAAGCGCACCTCGAATTGGCCCAACGCTTGCTGGATATCCTTGAGACCGCAGCCAGCGCCAAAGCCATCACTGTGCCGGACACCGGCGAAACGCTCACCCCGCGCGAAGTCGAAATCCTCAAGCTGATCGGGGCTGGAGCCGGCAATCGAGCCATCGCTACCCAACTGGTCATCAGCGAGCACACGGTCAAGGTGCACATAACCAGAATCCTGGCCAAGCTGCGCGTCTCCTCGCGCACCCAGGCCGCTGCCCGTGCCCGCGAACTGGGCCTTGTTTGAAGGCAGTTCTTCCATCGCTTAATACCCCCGCCTCATACCTCTGTTCCACCCAAATCCTACCTTTTTCTGATTTCCCCCACGTCTTTTCGCGGCATACTGGGGCTGTAAATGTTCCAGGAGTTTTGCCGTGATAGATGAATTACGCCAGCGTATCGCCGCCTATCTTGCCCAAAATCAAGTCTGTGTTATTAGCGCCAGCGGGCGTCAGGGAACCTGGTCGGTGACGGCGCAGTTCCAGAATCACGGCCTCAAACTCGCTTGCCGCGTGCCGCGCTGGTCGGACGTGCTCTATCATCTGGAGCAAGAGCCGCACGCCCTACTCATCATCCCTGATTGCGCCTCTGATTCTGCGCGCTGGCTGCAGTATCAGGGGATCGCCCGGATTGATGCCTCTGCCGCCGATGATCGCTACGTGACAGTGCATCTTACACCAGAGCGCGTTGATTTGATAGACGAGAGTCGCGGCTGGGGAGCGCGCGAGACGCTGGACCTCACCTGACCCGGTAAAATTGGGTTTCTGAACTGTGCCCACTATTCACCCTATCAAATTTGAGGAGGTTATTTATGAACGCTTTTTTAATCTATTCCCTTGTGCTGCGGCTGATCCACATTGTCGCTGGCATGCTCTGGGCCGGCAGCGCCGTTTTCTACTTCTTCTTTGTCGAACCAACGGTCAGGTCGCTGGGGCCGGCTGCGCCCCAGTTTATGCAAACTCTCATTGAAAAACGGCGCTACCCTATGTTTATGAACATCGCCAGCACCTTGACGATTGTGGCCGGCGCTCTGCTCTTTTGGAGTACGTCGGGCGGGTTTCAATGGGTCTGGGTCGCGTCGGGGTCTGGCCTGGGTTTCACCATCGGCTCGGTCGTGGCGCTGGTAGTTTATGGTATCGGGTTTTTTATGATCAGGCCCCGCGCCGAGCGTTTGGGCCAGTTGGGCAAAGCAATCGGCATGGCCGGCGGCCCGCCCAGCCCGGAGCAGGCCGCCGAATTGCAGAAACTGAACGCAGAGATGACGCAGATTGAGCGCGTGGATGTCATCCTGTTGACGGTCTCGTTGATCGCCATGGCCACCGCGCGTTATTGGTTATGGTAAGGAGGGGTCCAAGATCTACTTCCCGTTTTGAGTTCCCACGAGTTCTCTTAGTTCCCTGGGAACTTATTTTTAGACAATACCTGGAGACTTACAGCCACTACCTTTGTACTGTTAAAATGAGGACACAGATTGCGCAGATTCACGCGGATTTTCCTTAAAAATTTTACTTTATCGGTGTTTATCCGTGCGAATCTGTGTCCCATTTGTAGCCTGATGTGAAAAGTGCAAACATAGTATTACAGTTTTGCCAGATTGAAAGTGAAGGAAAACGATGCTTAAACTAATTTTACGCCGGACGACTCTGGCCGGCCTGCTGGGCCTGCTTCTGCTGCTTCAGTTCTTTTCAGTCGGGGTCGAACCATCCGCCGCCGATGGGCCAACCATCTTTTTGCCGCTGATCGTTAAATCTCCGGGCAGCAATCCTCCCCCGCCACCGGGGGGACAGGCCGCTTTTTGGCTGCCTTACACCAGCGCCAGCGGCGAGCTGTTGCCCACCTATGGCGTGGATGTCGCCGTAGACAGCGCCGGCGGCATCCACGCCGGCTATGCCATCTTCACCGGCCTGGATAACGGCCACAGGCCGGCCTATTATGCCTACTGCCCCGCCCACTGCACAACCCCGGCCAACTGGCTCCGCACCCGCTTAAGTGATTTTGTCCAGGATGTGCGGCTGGCCCTTGACCCGGCCGGCCATCCGCGCATGTTGTTTTATACCTCAAATAACCCCGACCTGCCCGATAATGACCATGAGTATCAGTACGCCGTCTGCGATAGCGCCTGCACCAACAGCGCCAACTGGACGGTTACGATTATTACCACTGTCAACCAAATCCCTGGCGGGAGAAGTTATCAGAATAACCGCTCCTTCGCCCTTGACCCGTGGGGACGCCCAGCCTTCATCTTTACCGACGTGGGCGGGATCACTTACGCCTATTGCGCTAACGCCTGCACCGATGCCGCCAACTGGTTTGGGGCGCCGCTAATTGACGGTCAATGGCCCAGCAAGGCCGGCCTGGCCTTTACCCCAACCGGCGACCCCCGCCTGGTGGTGGATTACTTTGACGCCGATCATGTCCGCACCCGGTTGCTGTTCATCGGCTGCGACACCCTGGCCTGCGCCAGTGTGCGAGGCCGCTTTCTCATCACCAACACCGCCGCCGGCTTGCCAGCCTCCATCGGCGCTGAGGCTAATTTTAGTTTACGCATTGATACCACCGGCCGGCCCCGGATTGCCCTCTATACCGGCAACATCGTCACCCCACCCTTGCAGCTGACCAGCCTGCATTACCTCTGGTGCAACAGCGACTGCCTCAACCCCAACGCCGAGACCTGGAGCCTGGTTAACCTGGGCTTACCGGCTTATCAGGGCGAGGGGGTTGACCTGGCGCTCGATCCGGCCAACCGGCCACGACTGGCCTACGAAATGGGCGGGGCCGGTTTGGGTTTTGCCTGGTGCAACACCAACTGCGAGACTGCCGCCCCCAACTGGCAGCGACAAACCATCGAAACCACCTCCGCCATTATTACCCAGTATCCCAGTTTTCCGCCCTATAGCTGCCCCATTCAAACCTGGTTTAACGGCAAACGGCCCTCCCTGGCGCTGGACGCGGCGGGCAACCCCCGGATGGGCTATGATGCCGAACATTGGTGGGGCGGTTACTACCCGGACGGGAGCAAATGTGAGGTGGATGTTCCCCTGGCCCGCCTGGCGATGTTTCCTCAGCCTTAAGCCATTGTTCACAAACTGGATGTAAGAGGAGATCATGAGCGTTATCTGGAACAAAGTTTGGGCTGACTTGTGGAACCATAAGGTCCGCACCCTCCTGGCGGTACTGAGTATTGCCGCCGGAGTCTTCGCCCTGGGCGCTATCCTGGGTATGATTGATCAATTAATT
Organism: uncultured Caldilineaceae bacterium; assembly: GCA_964505845.1. Taxonomy (GTDB): domain Bacteria; phylum Chloroflexota; class Anaerolineae; order 4572-78; family J111; genus DSQQ01. Next base: position 3,005 of record CAZDMM010000285.1, on the reverse strand, counting down.
CCAAACCTCAACCGGGTGCATGCATCAGTCCAACCGGCCAACATCATCATGATCCTCCAAAATCGGATCAATCAGGATACCGCCGACCGGTTTAAGAATATTAAGGGGGTGACCGGACTGGAAGTGTTGAACGAGTTACCCATTCGCTACCGGCTTCGGCCTGACCAGGCGTGGCAACCCGGCATGCTGACCATGCGCGCCGATTATGAAGACCAAAAGTTTAACCTGCTTCAACTGAAGGAGGGCGAGTGGCCTCAGCGGAACAACCTGGGCCTTGATATGCGGGCCTTTGATCACTTGGGGCTTAAGTTCGGTGATAGAGTTATCCTTGAATTGGATGGCTCGGATCGGGCCTTAGCTATCACCGGCAAAATTCGCCACCATTTCATAACTTCTCCCGATTTTGGCAGTGACGCCCACTTCTTTGTTGAGGCCAAAGGCCTGGAACGTTTTGGCATTCCCGCCGGTGAGTTCAACCAACTGCTGGTGCGAATAGAGCCATACAGCGAGGATTTTGCCCAGCAGGTGGCTTCGGAAATTAAGGAACGGCTGGGCAAAGAGGGGGTCGGGGTGGATATAACCTACTACAGCAAGCCAAATGAGCATTGGGCCAAACGTTTCTTTGATGGTCTTAACTTGATTCTGCAACTGCTGGCTGGGGTGTCGCTGTTTATGAGTGTGCTCCTGGTCTATAACACTCTATCAGCCCTCATTAATGAGCAAACCAACCAGATTGGTATTATGAAAGCGGTGGGCGGCCGCACCCATGTCATTGTAAAAGTTTACCTGGCCGGCGTGTTGGCCTATGGCCTGCTAGCCCTGCTAGTATCGTTGCCGCTGGGTGGGTGGGCAGCTTTTCACGCCGCCCGTTACTTTTTGGGTATTTTTAACATCCATCATAACACGTTTCAGTTCTCCAGCCAGGTCATGCTGATCCAGGTCGCCACTGCGGTGGGGGTGCCATTGGTTGTGGCCTTCATTCCGATTTTTCGGGGAGCCTCCATCAGCGTGCGCGAGGCGATTGCCAGTTATGGGCTTGGCAGTAATTTTGGTGCTAGCCACCTCGACCGGCTGGTAGAACGGCTGGGACGGCGCTTTTTATCGGCCCCGAACGCGATGGCCTTGAGCAATATGTTCCGGCGCAAAGGCCGGTTGAGCTTAACCCAACTGGTGCTTGTCACGGCGGGCGCCCTCTTTTTGATGGTGATGACCCTGTCGAACTCGATCACGCTCACAGTCAATAACGAGTTGGGCCGGCGCAACTACCAGGCGCTACTGATTTTTGAAGACAACCTGCGGATTAACCGAATCGTCAGGATGGCTGAGTTGTTGCCGGGGGTTGAAAAAGCCGAAGGACGTTTCAGTCAATCGGTTTCGCTCTTAAAAAGCGGCCAGCGGACCAAAGAAGCGGGCGTGGGTACCAGACTGATCGGTATCCCCGACGGCAGCGATATGTATCGCCCTTTAATCGTGGCCGGACGCTGGCTCCAGCCGGGCGACAATCAGGTCATCGTGATCAACGCCGAAAGCGCCGCAGAGAATAATATCAGGCTGGGTGAAATGGTTACCCTGGATTTGGGTCATCTGGGCCATCACCAGTGGCAAGTCGTCGGCTGGTATCGCACCCTGGCCGTGGTGCCGGCGTCCGATACCATCTATGCCCCGCAGGCAGCCATTTTTAGTACGACGCCCAGGTACAATACGGGCCGGGAATTACTGGTGCGGACCCGTTCCCAGGATGCCGCCTCAACCCAGGCTGTGATTATCCAACTAAGAGAGATATTTGAAGAGCATCATTGGGAGATTGATGACATCCAGACCATCCACGAAGACCGCCGCTTTTTTGACAACTTCTTTGCTCAATATATTCCCATGCTCATGGCCCTGGCCGTGATTATGGCTATTGTCGGCGGCATCGGGCTGATGGGGTCACTTTTTATCAGCGTGGCCGAGCGAACCAAAGAAATTGGGGTGCTGCGAGCCATCGGGGCCAAAACGCCGCTGATCATGGGTATGTTGATTTTAGAAGGCGTGTTGCAAGGGGTCATCAGTTGGCTGGTGGCGGTGCCCCTCTCTTTTGTGCTAGGACAGCCATTGGCGGTTTTGATGGGCAAGGCAATGTTCGATATTGCCCTGGATTACCAGTATAATCTAGGAGCTATGCTGACCTGGCTGTTGACGGTGGTCGTCATCGCTATTCTGGCCTCAGTAATGCCCGCCCGGACGGCAACCACCATCAGTGTGCGTGAGAGCCTGACTTATGCTTAATCTATCCCTGCTGACATACTCCCACGACTTCTAGTCGTGGGGTTCTGGGGTCAACATGGGCAGCCCCACTAATAGGGGTCTTACGCCCACTCGCCCAAGAGAAGATGCCCCTTCTCTTAAAATATTTACCGGACGCGGGTTGAGGTTGGGGGTCGTCCACTTCCACCGAAAAGCACAGGGACAAGTCATTCAGATTATCGCGCTTGACCATGACGGTTTTTACGTCACCAACCAGGGGCCTATCTTGGCAAAGTTTATAGGTGCCTTTGCCGATTTGGATTTTACCGCCTTCTAGCAGGTCCCATCCGGCCTGCTTGAGCGTGTAGCTCTTAAATTTGGCGATCTTTCTGAACGAGGGCGGGGTGGTTCTGATACCGTGTTTGAGGTTACGAAAGAAAAGCTGATAACCTTTCTCAATTCGCTGAACTACATCTTGAAGCGCCTGAGAGGGCATGAGCTTAAGCCAGGCGTATTTGGCTCGCTGTTTGAGTTTAGTGAGATGTTTCATCAAAGCGTACTGGTTCAAATGCTTGCCGGTCAGTTTGTAGTATCGTTTGGGGAGCGCAATGCAATGGTTATAGGCCCGGCCAGCCAGATGGCTGGCCGGGTGTAGCTGCTTATTCTTTTTCGAGTGATACGGCTTGTACTTGTAGGTGATAATCATTGATTCTTTTGATTTTCTGAGATAGTCCCCAAATTATGTGTTTGAGCATTTGTTCTGACTCAAATAGAACGCA
>CAZDMM010000284.1:0-8529 GCA_964505845.1 uncultured Caldilineaceae bacterium | reverse complement strand
CGGTGATGGTAAATGGTCATTGCCAGGGGATGCTCAGTCGAGGCGACCTGGTCGATTTTATGCGCACCCGGCGGGAACTCGGCATCTAACCCGTTAGCCTGCTACCAGACGCTATCCAAGATGAATAACATTTTCTTGAGAGAGAACTTGCAAACTCTCAGTCAAACTGTAACCATTGCCCGCAATGGAACTGCCTAAAAACAAGAAAGGAGAAAATAATGGCTACGGATACAATCTGCGATTTGATAACCACTTTAATCGGCCAGGATGGTCTGGGCCGCAAACGCGCCCGGGATCAACTGGTGGAAATCGTTGCAGCGGCTGTGCCATCTTTGCTGCCGTTGCTCTCAAACAAACAAAGGTATGCGCGCTGTATGTTGGCTGGGAGTGATTGCAGGCCCGCTGAGGACGGAGAATATCTACAAGATTTACGCGGAGAGCTTCCCGTCGAACGGATCACCTGCACCGCATCCTGGAGGAAGCACAGGCCATTGTCAGTGATGATATGGCGTCCATGCCGTAGCAGCCATAGTGACGACCCATCGAAGGAGAGCAAGAGTGAGTAAAGATATTTCGGAAACTTTGTCACCAGTTGAATTGAATAATTTATCTATCAATACGATTCGTTTTCTAAGCGTCGATGCGGTGCAGAAAGCCAACAGCGGTCACCCTGGCTTGCCGATGGGTACAGCCCCTTTCGCATACGTTTTGTGGACGTGCTTTCTCAAGCACAATCCCTCTAACCCCAAATGGTTCGACCGCGATCGCTTTGTCTTATCGGCAGGGCATGGGTCGATGCTGCTGTATAGTTTGCTGTACCTTACGGGTTATGACCTTTCTCTCGAACAGATCAAGCATTTTCGTCAGTGGGGAAGCATGACCCCCGGACATCCGGAGCGCGGCCTCACTCCTGGTGTGGAAACAACCACCGGACCCCTCGGCCAGGGGTTTGGTAATGGGGTGGGTATGGCGATTGCGGAAGCCTTTCTAGCAGCACATTACAACCGGCCCGGGCATAAGATCATCGATCACTATACTTATAGCATTGTCAGTGATGGTGATTTGCTGGAAGGTGTGGCAGCGGAGGCCGCCTCCCTGGCTGGCCATTTGCGGCTCGGTAAGCTCATCTACCTGTATGATAACAATCACATTACGTTATCCGCTGCCACTGATCTCACTTTTACTGAAGATGTCAAAAACCGCTTCGATGCTTATGGATGGCACACTCAATCCGTTGATGATGGGAATAACCTGGAGGCGGTCGAGCGCGCCATCAGGACTGCGCAAAAAAACAAGGAGCGCCCGTCCCTCATCTTGGTACAAACGCACCTGGGCTATGGTTCGCCGCACAAACAGGACACTTTTGAAGCACACGGTTCGCCCCTGGGTGAGGAAGAACTGCGCTTGACCAAACAAAACCTTGGCTGGCCGCTCGAGCCGTCATTCTACATCCCTGATGCAGCCCTGGCCCACTTTCGCAAGGCTGTCGAACGAGGCAAGCAAGTCGAAACGGAATGGGATGGACTATTCTCCGCATACACGCAGGCCTATCCAGAATTGGCCCAGGAACTGCATCAGATGATGCAAGGAAAATTGCCTGAAGGCTGGGATATGGATATTCCGGAGTTTTCCCTCAATGAGACTGGTATGGCCACGCGCGTGGCTTCGGGGAAGGTGATGAATGCTATCGCGTCCAAACTACCTACTTTCATTGGCGGTTCGGCGGATCTGGATCCATCCACACACACTGCTCTGGCTGGGAGAGGTGACTTCGAGAACCCCCAGGAAACTATAAACGATCCGCAGGGTTCTGTGGGAGGCGGCTGGCAGTACTCTGGTAGCAACCTCCATTTTGGGGTGCGCGAACACGGCATGGGAGCGATCCTGAACGGCATGGCAGCTCACGGAGGAACGATTCCTTTTGGAGCTACTTTCTTGATCTTCTCCGATTACATGCGCCCTCCGATCCGCCTGGCCGCCTTAATGGGTTTGCACGTGATCTATGTCTTTACTCATGACAGCATCGCCTTGGGGGAGGACGGTCCCACGCATCAACCGGTGGAGCAACTGCTGGGTTTGCGTTCTATCCCTGGCCTCACTGTCATCCGTCCGGCCGACGCGAACGAAACTGCCACTGCCTGGCGTATCGCCATTGAGTACAAGGATGGACCGGTAGCCCTGGTCCTCACCCGGCAGAATCTGCCAATCCTCGATCTGCACATATACCATCAGCTCCCACTCGGCGTCCGCTCCGGCGGGTATGTACTTGCGCGTGCAACCGGAAACACCCCTGCTGATATCACCTTGATCGCCACCGGTTCCGAGGTTCAACTGGCGCTCGCGGCACGCGAGAAACTGGCGACCCAGGGAGTGAGGGCATGTGTTGTCAGCCTGCCCTGCTGGAATTTGTTTGACGCCCAGCCCATTGAGTATCGAGAGGCGGTCTTGCCGCCGGAAGTACCCATGGTAGCGATCGAAGCTGGCACACCTCTGGGCTGGCGGTCCTACGTTGGCCCAGGCATCCCTGTGATCGGTGTGGATCGTTTTGGCGCTTCGGCTCCGGGGAAGATTGTCATGCGTGAGTACGGCTTTTCAGTGGAAAACATCTGCCAGCGGGTTCATAGCCTTCTCCAGAATGGGAAGGGAAAAGCCTGATGGAAAAAGCTAGGAGGATTTCAATGAAAAAGAACCCTTTATTAAAGCTTGAAACATTTGGGCAGAGCGTCTGGCTGGACTTTCTGCGGCACAACGCTCTTGACAATGGAGAACTCCAACAGCTAATCGATCAGGATCGGGTGAGCGGTCTGACCTCGAATCCCTCCATCTTCGAAAAAGCCATCGCTGGTAGTCATGATCACGATAATGTCATCCGCACCCTGGCACCGGCAGGCAAAAGCATTGAAGAAATATACCAGGCGCTCACTGTACCAGATATCCAACGCGCCGCTGATCTCTTCCGTCCCCTTTATGACCGGCTGGGAGGTAGAGACGGATTTGTGAGCCTAAGAGGTAGGGATGGGATTTCCAACGACCACTCTGAATCCGTCTCAGCGCCCCGGTAATCTCACTGGCGGGAACGAGGCAATCGTTTCCGACCAGTTATTGGAAAAGGCGCGGGCAGATACCGCTACCGTCCTGAAGGAGCTTGCCTCGCAATTAAACGGCCTGAGCCAGGCGGAAGCCGATGTGCGGGTGAAGCAGATCGGGCTGAATGAGATTGCCCGAGAGAAGCGTCAATCAGCCTGGCTGCGCCTATGGGATAACGTTAAGAATCCACTGGTCATCCTGCTGACGGCGCTAGGCGTGCTTTCTTATCTGACCGGTGACCTGCGGGCGATGGTGGTCATTTTTGTGATGGTGCTGCTGGGCGTGGTGTTGCGTTTCTACCAGGAGATGCGGGCCGACAACGCCGCCGAAAAGCTCGAAGCGATGGTCAGTAACACCGCGACGGTGGTGCGAGACGGCCAGGAAGAAGAAGTCGCGCTCAAGATGTTGGCGCCGGGCGATATCATCCGGCTGGCCGCCGGCGATATGGTGCCGGCCGACGTACGGGTGCTTTCTGCCAAGGACCTGTTCCTGAATCAGGCGGCCCTCACCGGTGAATCTCTGCCGGTGGAGCGAAAAGCCGCCCCCACGCCCGCAGACGTTCAGAACCCGCTGGAACTGCCCAACATCTGCTTTCTGGGCTCCAACGTAGAGAGCGGCTCCGCCACAGCTGTAGTCATCCACACCGGAGACCGGACCTACTTTGGCTCGTTGGCCACCAGCATCGTCGGGCAGCGCCAGTTGACTAGCTTCGATAAGGGCGTCAACCAGTTCACCTGGCTGATGATCCGCTTCATCGCCGTGATGGTTCCGGCGGTCTTCCTGATCAACGGGCTGAGCAAGCACAACTGGGTGGAAGCCTTCCTGTTTGCCATGGCGGTGGCCGTGGGGCTGACCCCCGAGATGCTGCCGATGATCGTCACCGTCAACCTGTCCAAGGGCGCGCTGGCGATGGCGCGCCAGAAAGTGATCGTCAAACGCCTGAACGCCATCCAGAACTTCGGGGCGATGGATGTATTGTGTACCGACAAGACCGGCACCCTCACCCAGGGCAAGATCATACTCGAAAAGCACCTGGACGTGCGCGGCAATCTCAGCGAGAAGGTGCTGCACTATGGCTACCTGAACAGCTACTACCATACCGGGCTAAAGAATCTGCTCGACGAGGCTATCCTCGACCATGAGGAGCTGGAAGAACATCTAAAAGCGAAAGAGAAGTACCGCAAGATTGACGAGATCCCCTTCGACTTCGTGCGGCGGCGCATGTCGGTAGTGGTGGAAGATGAAACAGGGTTGAACACGCTGATCTGCAAAGGCGCGGTGGATGAAGTGATGAGCCGGTGCAGCCGGGTGGAAATTGATGGGCAGGTGGTTGATGTTCAACCCGAACACGACGCCCACCGCCGGCAGATGGTGGATAAACTGAACGCTCAGGGTTTCCGGGTGATCGCCCTGGGTTATAAGGACATGCCGAATGCCTCAGATGAACCCGTTTACTCGGTCAAGGATGAGTCGGACCTGGTCTTGCTGGGTTTCCTGTCCTTCCTCGACCCGCCCAAGGAGACCGCTGCGGAGGCCTTGAAACGGTTACACCGCCTGAACGTGGAGGTCAAGATCCTGACCGGCGATAATGAAATCATCACGGCCTACATCTGTCAGGAAGTGGGCCTGCCGCTGGAGCATCTTTTGCTCGGCTCTCAAATCGAGACGATGAGCGAGCCAGAACTGGCCGAAGCCGCCAGCGTGACCAGCGTCTTTGCCCGGCTGGCCCCGGTCCACAAGGAGCAGATCATCCGTGCTCTACAGCGTAAGGGCCACGTGTTGGGCTTCATGGGCGACGGCATCAACGACGCCCCGGCCTTGAAGGCCGCCGATGTGGGCATTTCGGTGGATAGCGCGGTAGACATCGCCAAGGAGTCATCCGACATTATACTGTTGGAGAACAGCCTGCTGATCCTGGAGCAGGGCGTGCTGGAAGGCCGGCGGGTGTTCGGCAACATCATCAAGTACATCAAAATGGCGGCCAGCTCCAACTTCGGCAATATGTTTAGCGTCGTGGGAGCCAGCGCCTTCCTGCCCTTCCTGCCCTTGCTGCCGATCCAGGTATTGACCAATAACTTGCTATACGACTTCTCGCAGACCGCCATCCCCACCGACGAGGTGGACGCCGAGTGGCTGACCAGGCCGCGCCAGTGGACCATCAGCGCGATCCAGCGCTTCATTCTGTTTATGGGCCCGATTAGCTCGATCTTTGATTACCTGACCTTCTTCATCATGCTGTACGTGTTCAACGCCTGGCATAACCCAGCCCTGTTCCACACCGGCTGGTTCGTGGAGTCGCTCTTTACCCAAACGTTGATTATCCACGTCATCCGCACCCACAAAATTCCATTCATCCAGAGCCGGGCCAGTTGGCCGCTGATCGTCACTTCCCTCATCATCGTTGCCGTAGGCGCCTGGCTGACAGTTTCACCCCTGGCCGACACGCTCGGGTTTGTCCCGCTGCCGCCGTTGTACTGGCTGCTGTTGGCGATCATCCTGCTGAGCTATGTGATCCTGACCCAAGGGGTGAAGACCTGGTTTTTCCATAGATTTGGTGAATAATCATTAAATAACAGACAGGATGAGGAGTTGACACCGATGGCAGACAAGACAAGACTAAACCGAAACGATTGTCCAAAGGGCAGCGCACCCACATACGGTGGTTGAAGCAAGCGGCCCGCAAGGCCGGTGCTGCTCGCAGCTAGCCGACCCGTGTATCGTGTCCATCCAGCGGGAGTACGAGTGATCTTATGAGGCGAATAGGTATGATAACTTGCTGAAAATGAAAGATGTTAACAGGGCCTTAAAAGAGAGGCAGGGTGATATCGGGACGGTGGTGCAGCCACAGCGATTTTAACTGGCCTTCATTGCCAGTGTGGTCTATATGGACCCGGGCAGGTTTTGCTGGGGTATTGATGGGGGTATACTGGAGTAGCGCTGGCCGTCCTACTCACGGCCATTATCTTCGTACTCGTTAAACTGCTCTATGTCGAGGATTGGCTGGGGGACTCCGTTGTTGTGGTGGTTCGGCAAAGCGATGCACCTCTCTACCCCCTTTGCCATGACCCTGCTTGCTATAGGGGTACTGGCCCAACGCTCACTGCTAACTGGCTTCGGTGATCAGCGGGTGCTCTCTATCCTGGCCATTGCCAGCGGGGGGATTGCTATTGGTACGCTCCAGTAGGTGGCTGAGTGAGGCTACGACCAACTTACAGCCGGTAATTCTATCAAAGGGAAGACGGATACGATTATTGACTAATCTGGGACACGATTGGGGCCGTTATAGCCTGTTTGAGCACTTGGAAGGAGCTATCTATGCCGCGTGATCTTGCCATCGGCAATGGCCGGCTGCTGGTCAACTTTGACAGCCGTTACCAATTACGTGATATTTATTTCCCCAACGTGGGTGAGGAAAATCAAACCATGGGTCATCCTTGCCGCTTCGGCGTATGGGTTGGCGGGAAATTTAGCTGGACTGATGATGACAACTGGCAGCGTACACTCACCTACCTCCCTGATACGCTGGTGACAAAGGTTCAACTCGTGAACGCTTCGCTTCAAGTCGAACTGACCTGCTTTGATGCGGTAGACCTGGACGAAGCTGTGCTGGTCAGACGGGTGGTCGTGGAGAACTCAGCCGAGCGCGAGCGCGAGGTCCGCCTGTTTTTCCACCACGACTTCCACATCAGTCAGAACGCCGTCGGCGATACTGCCTACTACAAGCCCGATTTCAAAGCAATTATCCACTATAAAGGGCCGCGCTACTTTCTTATTTCAGGACTGGTTGGGTCAGAGGTTGGTCCTAATCAGTGGGCTACCGGCGCTAAAGAAGTCGGCGGGCATGAGGGCACCTGGCGCGATGCCGAGGATGGCGTGCTGGGCGGCAATCCGATTAAGCAAGGCTCCGTCGACTCGTGCGTGGCTTTTCATGTTCCGTTAGAGGCACACGGAAATGAGGTGATTTATGTGTGGTTGATTGCCTCTACCAGCTACGATGCGCTCAAGGCCCTCCACCAAGCCATCGTGCAAAAAGGGCCACACGCCTTACTGAGTCGCACGACTCACTTCTGGTATTTATGGGCTAATAAAGAGGACTATGATTATGGACCCTTGCCACCAGAGTTGGTCACTCTTTTTAAGCGCAGCCTGCTCACCATCAGAACGAATGTGGACAACGATGGAGGAATTATCGCCGCTACTGATAGCGATATTAAGACTTTCTCCTTTGATACCTACAGCTATATCTGGCCGCGCGATGGCGCCTTGGTTTCGCACGCGCTGGACCAGGCGGGCTACCCTGAGATCAGCCGGCCCTTTTTCGAGTTATGCAGCCGGATCATTACCGACGAAGGCTTTTTTCTCCACAAGTACAATGCAGATGGTACCCTTGCCTCGTCGTGGCACCCCTGGCTCCGTGACGGCCAGACAGTGCTACCGATTCAGGAGGATGAGACAGGACTCGTGCTGTGGGCACTTTGGTACCACTTCGATAAATATCGTGATATCGAGTTTATCAAGCCCCTCTATGAGCCTCTGATTATGCGTGCCGCCGACTTTCTGGTCTTGTATCGCGATGAGCGTGGCTTACCCAGCCCTTCCTGGGATTTGTGGGAGGAGCGGTGGGGTGTTCATGCTTTCACGATTGGAGCGGTCTATGGTGGACTGATCGCAGCCTCGAACTTCGCCCGGTCCTTCGGCGAACTCGATGAGGCGCGCCATTATCGCCGGATTGCTCACCAACTGCGCGCGGCGGCTGATCAATATCTGTGGCGGGAGGAGTTGGGCCGCTTTGCTCGAGCCCTCTACCCCGGCAAGGATGGCGTGCTGAAGGCTGATCCGGTCATTGACTCAGCCCTAATAGGGCTATTTTCCTTCGGCATGTATGAGGCGACCGATTCGCGGCTTGTCGCAACCCTGAACGACGTCCAGGAGGAACTGCGGGTTAACACGGATGTCGGAGGTATCGCCCGCTATATGGGTGATTACTATCATCAAGTCAGCCAGGATATCGAGCGCGTGCCGGGCAATCCTTGGTTTATCTGCGCTCTCTGGTTGGCTCAGTGGCAAATCGCCTGTGCCCAGAGCATAGAGGCACTGCGACCAATCCTCAATACACTGGGTTGGGTACAACACCATGCGCTTCCTAGCGGCATTCTCGCTGAGCAGATGCACCCTTTCACTGGGATACCCCTGTCTGTCTCACCGCTAACATGGAGCCATGCAGTGTATGTAACAACAATTATTGAATACCTGGATCGGTACGCCGAGCTTATAACTACGACGCGAGGGGAGAGGCCCATCTATGCCAAGGAGGAACCGCGGCTACGTCATCAGCGTGCCCACCATCACAAACCGAGCGATGAGGAAACGACCCCTGGACAGTTGAGCGCATCTCAGAGCAAGGAGGAATGATCCCAACAATCTAACGCCCACGTTCAGAAA